>JAWCRX010000043.1:0-6419 GCA_038869035.1 Candidatus Woesearchaeota archaeon
GTAACATTTTTTGGAGCTTTTTCCCAAATAGCTTCTTTTGTTCTTTTTTCATCATACTTGAAAATGTTTTTTCCATCAAATTTCCAGCCATTTGTAAGTATGTATAAAGCAACATTTCTTTTATGACAAAGCTCTGCAATCATTTCTCCTCCTAAAAAAGTATAAATTTTTCCCTCATTTGTAATGTGGTTGCAAGGCAATAAACATATGTCTGCTTTTTTAGTAATAACTCTCGCGGCTTGATCAATAAAATAGTGAACATCTAAATCATTTTTTGACAATTCTTGCGCGGTTCTTCTTCCTTCCATGAAAGGACGAGTCTCAAGAACAGCAACATGAAATATTTTTTGAAATTTTTTTGCTTCTTTCAATGAATCAATAATAAGAGGGCTATAAGAAGCAGTCATTACAATGCTTTTTTTTACAATTTTCTTTTCTATTAAAGCAACTACTTTTCTTTTTGATGATTCAATATGGTGTAAAGCACTTTGGCATCTTTCCTCGAGCTGTTTTGTGTCGTTTGTTCCTTCAAATAAATAATTCATAATATTTTGTCCAAAAACGTTTGAAGAAGAGATTTTGAAATGCTCTGTTAATGGGTTTATATTTTTTGGAGTTTTTAGTCTTCGTGAAAAATTCATAATAGACTGAATTACTTTTTCTACATAAATTTCATCATCTATTGAAGGAATGTTTGCCATTTGTCAGGTGAAAAAATATACGCTTGATTTTCATCAAAATATCCGCATCTAAAAAATGAAAGAGGAATTCCTGTTCTTTTGCTCAACATCAACGCATAGAAAAAAACTTGTGCAGACGCATATTTTTCTTTATTTGCATTTGGTTTATAGTCCCATACCCATATTTTGTTGTCTTCTATTCTAATAATATCGGCATGTCCAGTTAAGGGTTCATTACTTTGAAAAGTTCTTTCATAATTTTCTATTTCTTCTGGCAAAAGCCATAATGGGACCTCAACGGCAATTGTATGAGGATCATTTTCAAGCAAAAAAATTTCAACATTTGAATGTGAAGTCTTATAATTTTCAGGAGCAATAGAAGCAAGCTGTGAAATTTCATGTCCTTCTATCTTTACTGGAGAAATTCCCAAATCAAGTTTTATTGCAGAACCCCTTGGTCCTGATTGAAAATAATCATGAGGACAACTAGAAAAATTTTCATTAAGAAATTTTTTTAGAGCAGGAACATTAGTCAATAATTTTTGACTTTTTAGAAGATGAACCCTGTAGTGGTAAAACCATCCATGTCTAAAAGATGCATGTTGAATCATACTCTTCTCTCTAAGAGCTTTCTATTTATCTCTTTCTCTTCTTAAGCACGCTTTCTATAAATATCTCTTCCTTCAATAGTTTCTCAGTTACTGCCTCAATGTGCCTTTCTATTCTTTCTACTCTTCTTTCCATTATTACAAGAATTCTAAGACAATAAATTATTGCTGCTAATGTGCCAACAATAATGCTTAATGTGATTTCAGTTATTCCTAGTGGCATGTTCCACCTCTTTTTTAAAAAAGAGGTTAGATAATCTTAGATTATCCCTTACCTCTTTTTATTTACATAGTTTAGGCCATTTATAAAGATTGCTGTGAGAAAAAGCACTATTGGGGTTAAGAAGATAGCAGCAGATTGATAAGAAATTCCAGAACTCATCTATCTTTTGATTACAAGCGTAGCAGGTTTTGGTTGCTTTAATGACTCCCATTTGTCATTGAAGAATTTCTCCAAAGTTTGGGCAAAGAACTCTGTATTAGCCCATATTGCTGCGTCATAAGCTGGGTGGACATTTTTATCGTCTAAAAGCATGAATGCAACTTGTTTACCATCAACAACACAAAATCTTGCTTTCTCATCACAATGTCTTACGTCTGCAACTTGCGAAAGCTGGTTTACTATTTCTGAAGTAGAAGATGTAATAGGAGCTGCAATTTTTATTTTTACTCCTTTCTTTTTGGCTTTTTCCATCTGTTTCTTTAACAACTCTGCTTTTCTTCTCAAGCCATCTTCTGTCGTCATAATTACTATGGTGTTTTCAGCACCTTTAATCATAGCTTCTAATTGGTTGTAAAGATTGTCTCTTCCTTTTATGCTTCCTGATATCTCAGTCGGATCAACCATTTCTACACCTTGTCTATGAAGCACATCCAGTTCTGAAAGAACGTCTGTTTCTTTCAATGATTCAATAATTTTAATTTGTTTATCGGAATCTTCTTGGACTTTCTTTTTAACCCTTTCAATAACTTCGCTTGGAGGAACTGCAATATACTTGATAGGCTTACCTAATTTCATAATAACAAAGCCTTTTTTCTCTAATGATTCCAGAACATCATAGCTTCTTGATCTTGGGACATTGGCAATATCTGATAACTCTCCTGCTGTTGAGACTCCTCGAGAAAGTAGCGCGACCCACAGTTTTGCTTCATAACTATTAAGTCCGAAGTCCTTTAGCTTATTCAAAAAATCTTTTTGAACGATCATCAATGTCCCTCCAATCTAAAGCAATATCTAAGGACCTCTTTCCCAGCTCTTTTGTTTGTTAATCACAGGATAGTTAAATGGTATATAAACCTTTCTCTTTTTTAACTATTCCTGAGTAGCAACTTTTGTTTTAAGCCAGTGACACCATGATTTCTCATGGACTATTTGCACTAAACCAAAAAACTAATTTTTATTTAAAACAATTGCTAAATTTTGTTTAATAGTTATATTTTTATCATATATTTTGCACAATATTCTTTTTATCAATCAACTTAAATATTTTCTATATAGAAAATAACATATTCTAAATTCAATAAAAGTAAAAATTCAACTTCTAAACAACCAGAAATATATCTTTCCATAAGAAATCAAGGAGTAGTGCTATATTAAAAGAATATTAAAAGATACACTTATAAATCAAGCCTTCTTTTCCTTTGGAAGATTTTTGTTGTCAAAGAGGAGTGTTTAGATGGAAAAGGGGCTAGGAAATTTTTTTGAAGGTTATCTAAAGAACGATTCTTTTTTCAAAGATAAAAAAGCACTTCAATCATTCTATACTCCAGATACTGTCCCTCACAGGGATGAACAAATAACGTCTGTTGCCAAGATCTTAGCTCCTTGTCTAAAGCTTGAACAACCTTCTAATTTATTTATTTATGGCAAAACTGGCACAGGAAAAACTCTCTGCATAAAATATGTAATGAACGAATTACAAAAAACTGCAGAACAAAATTTTATTCCTCTTAAAATTTTTTACATAAATTGCAAGCTAAAAAAAATTGCAGATACTGAATACAGGCTAATAGCACAACTTGCAAGAGAATTTGGAAAAGAAATTCCTCCAACTGGTCTGCCAACAGATGAAGTTTACAAAATATTCTTTGATGCTTTAGATATAAAAGAGCAAAGCATTATTTTTATTTTGGATGAAATTGACCAATTACTCAATAAAGCGGGAGATGAAATTCTTTATAATTTAACAAGAATTAACTCAGAGCTAAAAAAAGCAAAACTTTCTTTAGTTGGAATCTCAAATGACTTAAGGTTTGCAGATAATTTAGATCCAAGAGTAAAATCATCTTTGTCTGAAGAAGAGCTTGTTTTTGCTCCATATAATGCCGTTCAAATAAAAGACATTTTGAAACAAAGATCGCAAATTGCCTTTAAGGAAAATACAATAAGTGATGGAGTAATAGAAAAATGCGCTGCTTATGCTGCTAGGGAGCATGGAGATGCAAGAAGAGCCTTGGAACTTTTAAGAGTTGCAGCAGAGCTTGCTGAAAGATCAGGAGACAATAAAGTAAGAATAGAACATTTAGACAAAGCAGAAGAAAAAATAGAACATGACAAAATAATTGATTTAATAACAACTCAACCAAAACAACACCAAGTTGTTCTTTATTCTGTTCTTTCTCTTTACTCGTCAAAAAGAAAAATAATATTCACTGGAGAAGCATATGAACTTTACAAAGAACTTTGTTATAAAACCAATCTAAGACCGCTAACACAAAGAAGATTGTCAGATATAATTGCTGAATTTGACATGCTTGGCATTATAACTGCAAAAGTAATATCCAAAGGAAGATATGGCAGAACAAGAGAAATTTCTCTTGCAATAAATCAATCTATTCTTCCTAAAATAAGAAAAATCATTGAAACTGAATTACAATTATGAATATTTCAAACATAATGCAAAAACTTATTGAAAAAAATATCTTGCTTTCAGAAGATTCTATTACTTTAATACAAAAATATCCTGAAGAAGTTGCTTTATTATTAGATCATCCCGAATTAGATGTTCTGGTTCTTAATCAGCAGGCTGTTTTTAAGGCAAAATCACTAATATGTGATAAAGAAAGAATTTCTTCACAAGATACTTCTATAGAGATTTTACAAGAATATCCTGAAGAAATAAAAAAAAGAGAAATCCAAGATTTTGTCGAATATTACAATAATCGTTATAATTCTCTTAAAAAAATTCTTATTCAAAGACCTGAACTTCAGCAATCAACTTCAATTTCAAGAATAATTGCAAAACCAGAAGGTGATCAATCTGTTTTCATTGGTATGGTTCAAAAAAAAGATATAACAAAAAACAAAAATATTATTTTAACATTAGAAGATCCTACCGGCTCAATAAAAGTTCTTGTAAATTCAAATAGACAAGAATTGTTTTTGCACGCAAAAGAAATAGTTGAAGATGAGGTAATTGGAATTATAGGCACAACAGGAAATAAAATTGTTTTTGCAAACAACATTGTCTGGCCAGAAATTCATTATTCAAATGAATTAAAAAAATGTCCTGAAGAAGTCTATGTTGCATTTATCTCTGATATTCAATATGGCTCTCGTCTTTTTTTGAAAGAAGAATTTCAAAAATTTATTTCATGGATGAAAGGCGAAACAGGAAATGAAAAGCAAAAGGAAATTGCTTCCAAAATTAAATACTTAATTATAGGCGGTGATTTAGTTGATGGAATTGGAATTTATCCTGGTCAGGAAAAAGAGCTTGATGTATATGATATATATCAACAATATAATGAGCTTGCAAATTATCTAAAACAAATTCCACCGCATATTAAAATTATAATTTCTCCAGGCAACCACGATGCAGTAAGACTGGCAGAACCACAGCCAAAATTACCTGAAGATTTCGCTAAACCCCTCTATGACTTACCAAATATTATTATGACCACTAATCCTTCTTTTTTCACATTGCATAAAACACAAAATTTTCCTGGAATAAATATTTTAGTTTATCATGGAAACAGCTATATCCATTATGCAGATGTTATTGAGTCAATAAGAAGTCAAGGTGGTGTACATAGGTCTGACTTAATAATGAAATTTCTTCTAAAAAGAAGACATCTTGCTCCCACACATGGAAGCTGGCAAATAATCCCTGATTCAAGAAAAGACTACTTAGTTATAGAAAAAGTTCCAGACTTATTTTTTTCAGGTCATTTACATGTTCCTATAGTAGCTAATTATAGGAATGTCACAATGATTTCAGGAAGTTGCTGGCAGGCAAAAACAATTCTGCAAGAAAAATATGGAGTTGAACCAGTTCCTGGAAGAGTACAACTAGTTAATCTAAAAACTCGTGAAGTGAAAGTGTTGAAATTTTATCAGGAGCCAACAAATGAATGAATCAAAAGAAATGGAAAGCTATTTTGAATTGTTGAGAAAAGAAATCTTAAAAGCATATGAATTAGCAAATAAAGCCCGCTCTAAAGGCTATGATCCAGAAGAAAAAGTTGACATTCCTCTGGCAGAAAACATGGCTCAAAGAGTAGAGGGTTTGATATCAATTGTGGCTCCACAATTAATCCATTCAGGGGTTACAGAAAGAATTTTAGAATTGGAAAAAATTTATGGTCCAGCTGACTTAAGGGTTTCATTTATTATAGCTGAGGAAGTTGCAAAAGAAAAATTTTGCAAATTTAAGGACAAAAGAGAAGCTATGGAAGTAGGCATTAGAGTAGGGTTTGCCTACCATACAAATGGCATTGTTGCTGCTCCTATTGATGGTTTTGTCGAGCTTGTAATCAAAAAAAGAATGGATGGAAGAGAATATTTTGCCTGCAAATACTCTGGTCCAATAAGGGGTGCTGGAGGGACTGCAGCAGCACTATCTGTACTTATTGCAGATTATGTAAGAATAAAGATGGGGTATTTTCCTTATGACTCTCAACCAGATGAAGTAAATAGAATTGCAACAGAGCTTGAAAATTATCATGAGCGTATAACAAACCTACAATATCGTCCAAGCGAGGATGAAACAAAGTTCTTGGTTGCTAATCTCCCTGTTGAAGTTGATGGCGATCCTACAGAAGAATTGGAAGTCTCTAACTATAAAGATCTAAAAAGAATCGCTACAAACAGAATAAGGGGGGGAGTTTGTTTAGTTATAAGCTAGATCGG
>JAWCRX010000044.1:0-6334 GCA_038869035.1 Candidatus Woesearchaeota archaeon
ACTACAAGAAGTAAAATTAAAAATAGCATTATTGCTGTTTTTCTCATCTAAATAGGAAAACAAAATAAACTTATAAATATAACTGATATTAAGAGGCATGATATACTTTCCAACTTTGACAGGCCCCATCAATACATCTGCCATTACAAAAAATGTATTGTGGCTGCGAAGGATTGGAATATTCGCACGAATATTCCTTTACTGTTGTTGAGCTCCAGCAGAAATCAGTATACTTGTTAGTTCTTCCATCTGGATAAATGATTTCTATTGATCCTCTGGTGAATGGGTCTCCGCTTGCTGGACTTCCTTTACAATAAACATCCGTAGTATAATAAGGAGAACTATATTCAGGTCTTCTTATGTAAGCAGGTATTCCTGGTTGAGGTTGTGGATAGCGAGCTTCATGCCTTCCTATTGAAGAAGCTCTTGATTCTTTAAATGGAGAAACCTTTTTGTAACTCGCTAAGTTTAAACAAGCACCGTCTTTACAGCCATTATTACAATAAACCATTAAAGGATTATAATTAGGACGATTATTGCAAGCATATTCAAGAAGATATCTAAAATCTTTGCATCTGTCTGTATGTTTCTTTTCTTCTTCTCCGACATAAACAGTTAAAGTTCCTTTGCTGTAGAAATCACTTCCATCATCAGTTTCAGAACATTCAAAGCTTTCATAATAAGGAGAATAAACAAAGCCGCCTGCTTTATATTGAGTTGTTGCAGAAACTAACTGTATAGTTAGAAGAATTCCAACAATCAAAACTACCCGTTTCTTCATGACGATAGAATAGCTATTGGCTATAAAAAGGTTGTGTTTTAGCTTTGAAAATAAAAAAATTTAAAAGTAAATAAATAAAAACAAAAATAATGGAAGAAGGTGTCGCAGATTTTTTAAGAGAATTCCATACAGAAATTGCATTTTTGCCAGACTATTATGGAAAATTCCTTAATGGACCTGGAGAAACTTATTTAGTTCATTTGAGTGAGGCAAAAAAGGAGGAAATTAGAGCCATAGTGAAACTTATGAGATTAGGAAGGGAAAGACTAAGGCTTTCTCCTCAGGATTTTTCTCTCGGAGTTGTTGCTTCAATATATCATGACATAGGAAAAATAAGAGAGGATTCTGAAGCACATCATAGCGAACATGGAAGAAACATTATATTAAATATTGATAGAAGAGCAAGAGATTTGGCTATGATTGTTGGACAATGTAATCGGGCTTCCTTTAATGAAGATGGTACTTTACTTGTTTCAAGAGTAATATATGCAGGAGAGGTTGTGAACGCTGAGATGACTGGAGTAGTAAGACCGGGAAATGAAACTTATGACAGAGCTGTTAAGACATTAAAAGAAATTGCAGTACATCCTCAAGCAATAGAAGTTGTCAGATTTGTTAAAGATTCTCGGCCAGAAATTGTTGAATTTTATAGAGAAAGAAGAAAAAGTTCTGGAGTTAGTGAAAAATAAGATGTCTAAAGCTCCTAATTTAATGTTTTTTACTAAAGGTGTGGGTAGAAGTCCTGATAGATTAGTTAGCTTTGAGCATGCTCTTAGAGATGCTAAAATTGCTCCTTTTAATCAAGTGTTTGTTTCTTCTATATTTCCGCCACATTGCAAAATTGTTCCAATGAGCGAAGGGCTAAAGCATCTTGATTTTGGTGAAATAATTTTTGCTGTCCGATCAAGAATGGAGACAAATGAGGCAAATAGATTAATTGCTGCTTCTATTGGTGTTGCAATCCCTTCAAATCCAAATTTGTATGGCTATTTAACAGAGCACGAAGGTTATGGAGAAACAGATGAAAGATGCGGAGCATATGCTGAATACATGGCATTGAATATGTTGATTACAAGTCTTGGTCACCCTGCTCTTAGTTCATTTGAAGAATTTGAAAAAATAGAGAAGCCATTTGTTTTGGAAGTCAGCAAAATAGATCCAGACAAAAGAGATGTTGTATTAAGGAATATCGATCCCAAAACAAAATCAATAACAATAATAACAAAAAATATTACTCAATCAGCAATTGGAGATAAAAATGGCATGTGGACAACTGTAGTTGCTGCTGGTGTATTGATTAAGAATGATCAGATGAAATGATTATTTCTTCTTCGCAAACGTTCTTGCTACTACAAGTGGAAATAAAATCGTTGCATCACCATAGACTTTTATCATCTTTGTGCCTGCAATTATTTTGCCCCATGAGACTGCTTCATCTGGCCTTGCTCCTGAGTCAGAGCCATCATATTCCTGTGCTGTGTTAATGTAAACAGCATAGTCACAGCCATTTCTTAGCATATTTGAGTTTAAAATAAAATGCTTTACAACTCCTGCACCCAATATTATTACTCCTGTTTTTTTTGAGTCTAAAGTTATATCATTGAATTTTCTTTGGTCTTTTATAATGTCAATTTTGAAATCGTTGTGTTTGTATGTAAAGAAGTAAAGCATATCTCCAATTGAGCCATCTTGGATTGCTGGACAGAAAACAGGGATATTGTTCTTGTAGCACCAATAATATATAGAGCTTTCATCATTGATTTCTTTCCCCAAGCGAGCGATAAATTCTGAAGTTGTTATTATATTCCCAGATTGTTTTTGTTCTGTGTAAAGTTGCTCTAAAATTGGATTTAGCCAGTCTTCAAATTTACAGTATCTTTCGTTTGGAACAAGAATATTTCCTATTCTGTTAATGCCTTTCTCTCTCAATTCTTTACCAGATAGATAAAAGTCACCAAGCAAAAAGTTGCCAAGACATTTTATAATATCTTCTTCTATGCCACCAGCAGTTGTTACAATGACATCAACCATTTTGTTTTTTGCTAAGAAGCAAAAAATATCTCTAAGTCCAGAAGAAACCATGTTTGAGGTATAAGCAAGGTAAATTGTGATGTTTTTTTCTTTGCGCATTTCATTTATTATATTAATAGCTTTAGAAAGCTCTGTTGCTTGATAGCCAGTTGTTGCAAAACTATCAATCATCTTGTCATAGTCAACACCTTTGTCAAATTCATAGCCATGAATAGATTGAAGGCCTTTTGGCTCCTCGCTTTCATGCATTGTGTACTTTCTGGCTTCTTCTAATGTATGCTTTGGCATGCATGTGGGAGTTTTGAGGAGTTTAAAAAGGATTACATTTAAATATCAAAAATACGGCTATAAGGTAAAGAGATTGAGGGACATAGTTGAACAGTGATGACAGAATGGGCCATGCTAATTTAATATTTGTAGGAGAAGTAAATAGTGAAAGAAGAGTAAGAGGCCTTCCTGATGTTTATTCTCATGATGATCTAAGCAAAGGAGCCCAAGGTCATGCAAACTATGTTGCAAGATGTGGTAGAGTAGTTCCTTCTGAGCCTAAATACACTGAAAACATAGCGGAGGTTGTTGTAAGGGTAAACAGCAGAACTCCATTGCAGGATAAAGTCCGCCCATCTATAGATGTTGTAGTTAATGGAGTTGAAGATGAAAAAGAGCAGGAATTAGCTTTTAATGATGCCTTTAGAAGAAAAGGACTTTATGGGTCTTATTCTCATGTTGGAGTTGGATTTGCATATACAAATAACAATCTTTATTTAGTTATGAGATTTATTTGAATTAAGTGATAATGTGAAACACACAATACCAAAATTGCCTTATAAGTATAATGCTTTAGAGCCACATATAGATGCAAAAACAATGGAAATACATTATACAAAACATCATCAGGCTTATGTTGACAAGCTAAATATTGCAGTACAAGAGCATCCTGAGTTAAGCAATAAAAGTGTTGAAGAGCTTCTTAAGAATTTGGCCACATTGCCATCAGATATACAAACGGCTATAAGAAATAATGGCGGGGGGCATTATAATCATTCCATGTGGTGGCCATCCTTGAAGAAAGGAATCAACCCGGAAGGAAGCATATTGAAAGCAATAAATAAAAAATGGCAGAGCTTTGATGTGTTTAAGGAAAAATTCTCTGGCTCAGCAATGACAATTTTTGGCTCTGGATGGACTTGGTTGGTTGTCAATGATAAAGGGGAGTTGGAAATTGTAAACACCCCGAATCAAGACAATCCTATTTCGCAAGGGAAAGTTCCTTTGCTTGGATTAGACGTTTGGGAACATGCCTATTATTTACATTATCAAAACAGAAGAGTAGATTATATTTCTGCGTGGTGGAATTGTGTTAATTGGCATTTTGTAGAAGATAATTATGAGAAAGCGATGAAAAAATAGTTATTTCCCTAATCTAACCAGCTCATAAGTTCCCATCACAAATATTAATATTAGTATATTATAAGTTTATCTATATTTACTGAATAGAAAACCATCATTCTTTAATAATGCTGTAAATTAGTTTCGTCATGGATGAAAAATCTTTGGAAGAAAGAGCAATAAAATATTTTGATAGATTTACAGAAAAGACTACACCTTTTGTAGCGGGAGTGGCTATTGGCTATTTCACAAGAGAATTTGATATGTTGAGCGCAAATATAATACCTCTTCTCTTATGGACTGATCTGAAAGTAGAAAGACTTTGAACATATGAAATAGTGGGCTGTTAAGTTAGAGGGGTATGAAAGGCAGATTTATATATATATGCTTTCTTATGCTGAAATATGGATTTATCATCAAATAGTTTAACTTCTCCGTTAAGCTGCTGTAATTCTGGAGGAAGTTCTCCTTTTCTCATAAATTTGTCAAAATGCTCTTTTAGAATCTTGTCCATTCCACTCGGCAACGAAGGAAATACTGTATCTGGTCTTTTGATATCTTTATTGAAAGCAAGCCAGAAACATCTAGGACACTCTTTCAATAAAGACAGGCTTGATGGGCTGAATTTATACAGCATAGTATCATCTGTGGATTGTTTTCAACAATTCTTCTTTGAATTTATTCTCATCAGTTTGATTAAAGAATGGAACTCCGATCACCTTGTATTTTCTTGTCTCGATGAATTTAATTAAATCATTTGATTCGAACATATCTTTGATTTCAGTTAGCAATTTCTCTTTCCACCCGTCTGTTCCTGTAGCAAATGTTCCATCATTTCCTCTAAATTGTGGACCTTTTGGTTCAATGAATATTTGATACGTGAGCTCTTTTCCGTTTTTATCTTTCATAAATAGAACAAAGTCTGGAGCAAAAGCTCTTCCATCACTAAAATTATAGATGACAAAATGAAGCTCGTTCCTTAACAAGAAAATTTCCTTATACTTACTATTAAATTCTTCTCGCACTAATCTATCTATGAATTCTACACAAGCTTTTTCTTCTGAAGTTCCATAGTTTGCGTTAAATGCATACCACTCTTTATCCTGAACAAATGATTCCTGACCGTTTTCCCTCTCAGAACCCGCTTCTATTTTTATAATCTTATTATAGAATACTTCATTTATTCTGCTTGAGAAGAACTCCTTTGTGCCTTTAAAGTCGGTTGTATTGTTTTTCAATTTAGCTTCTATTTCATCAAGAACTGCAATTAATGCTCTGAATTTATGTTCATTTGAAAGACTAGTTATATCTTCTTTTGTTCCTGTGAAATTAATGCTGATCTCAGCTAAGAAATCTTTATTTTCTATTAAGTCATTGACCGAATTCAATTTAGGAAACAATTTTTTAATGTTCTCGAATTTAAAGAACTCTTTTCTTGCTATTGCATTCTGGAATATGTGGCGCTCAATCTTGCTAACTTTAATAGTTATAGATTCCTTTGTGATTTGCAAATTATCATAGTTTGCATCAGTTAGTGCTTCAGTAACTTTTCCTTTAAAAGTCATTATCTCATATTTAAAGTCCTTATCTTTGACTCCTAGATCTGCAAAAGAATTTACATCAGCATAGTCATTTGCTATTTTTCTATTTATGAATATCAATCCGTTCTTATAAAATTCGGTTTTTTTGAAGTCTTCCTTTAGTTTAAGCTCTTTTTCAATAGTTCTGTCATCCATTATTCCTTCTTGAACAAGTGCAGTTTTTAATTCAGAAATGTATCTATGCTCGTTTGGGCTATGGAAGTGTAATTCTTCAAGAATTCTTAGCTCATTTTCTAAGTCCTCATCAAACTTTCTTAAGAACTTATCCTCGTCACCTTCTCCAATTTTGAACGGGAAGTATCTTGATCCTCTTCCAATAAGTTGTGCTTCAGATATCGTTGATGGAGCAACTTTTCCACTATATCCTCCACCACCTGCTTGACCTTCATAAAGTCTGACAATGTCAAATAAATTTAATACATCCCATCCTTCGTTTAGTTTTTGAACAGTGAAAATGGCTCTTATTTGATTGTCTGGCTTTTCTAAAGTGTTAATTAAAACTTGATTTTCTTCTAGTGTTTTATCATCATTC
>JAWCRX010000045.1:0-6282 GCA_038869035.1 Candidatus Woesearchaeota archaeon
TTGAAAATAGCTTTAAGATTATGTAAGAAGCTTTAAATTTAATGCGCAGCACTCTGAAGTTGCTGCGCGGATTATTTTACATAATTTTAAAGCTATTTTCTCTGGACTTTTTCACCGAAGCCGAAAAACCCCATAATTTATAAATGCCTGAATGAATAACTTCTCCCAAAAAGAGGGTGTATGAAAAGAAAATTTTTGTTAGTTTTAGTAGTGCTTTTCTTAGTACAAGTTATCTCAGTTTATGCTCCTTGTTGTATGGCTCCAGGAGTTGTAAAGGCATTTAGCGGTTGTATAACTGTTGCAAGATATGGAGAATGTGGAAATCTTGAGCAATCAGGTATAAATCAAACAGTTGCAGAAACAAAACAATTTTACTCTACTTTACAATGTACTCAATTTTCTTCTCAACAACAGCTTTGCTGGGATTCCTACATGGGAGATCCTCCTGGTGTTTGTTGTAAAGATAAGCCAGCTTGTACTGAAGTAAGATTTAAGGCAGAATGTCAAAACAGAGATGAAGCAACATTTGGTCCATGTCCAGCAAACTGTATTCCTTCTACAGGTGCAGAATTTACCCTTATTTCAGGAGTTATAAGAGATGAACAAGGAAGCCCTCTTTCAAACGTAAAACTAGCAATTGATCAGACAGAGGTATTATCGGATCAGTCTGGTTCTTATTCATTTCCGCAACTTGTTCAAGGAAAATTAATTCTTAGAGCAACAAAAGAGGGCTACGCAGAACATACTCAAGAATTGTTTGTTACTGAATCTATATATCATTATGACTTTGTTCTTAACAAACTAAAAGCAAGAGTCAAAGGATTTGTAAAAGATCAAAACCAGAACCCTATAGATGGAGCAACAATTAGTATAAACACAGTTCCTTCTTTATCAAAAAAAACAGATTCCTCCGGATTCTATAAATTTGAAGATGTTCCTATAGGAATATTCTCAATAACTGCTTCACATCCCGATTACTCTTCTTCGCAACAAGCACTCACAATCCAAGCATTAACTGACGATAAGACAGTTGATTTCTCTCTTTCTCCAATTCCTCGCGGCACATTTCAAGGAAAAGTTTATCTTGGAGACGAATCTCAAGGAAAAACAACAGTAATCCCCATCTCAAATGCATTTGTTTATGTTTTAGATCCTGTTTCAAATAATTATGTTCAAAAAGCAGTTACAGATTCATTAGGAGAATTCTCAATAACTCTTGATTTTTTAGCCGGTGCACAACAAACATTCCAATTTAAAATATCAAAAGCAAAATTTATAACAACTCAAAAATCTATTTCATTAAATAAAGATCAACCAAATCAGGCAACTTTCTATTTAATGCCTGAAGCAGGATATTGTGGCTATCCAAGAGCAGATCCTGTTTCGTCATTTAATGCAAAACATGTTCCAGGAGAAAAAGCAGTTGAGTTAACATGGATTTATCCAGCAGAGTGTACAAATATTGCAGGTTTTAAGATTTATAGAAAATCAGTAACTGGAAAATATACAGACCTTGCCTATCTTGCTCTTTATCCTGGCTTCACTCCTTCTTCTTATAAAGATATGTCTGTAAATTGGGGAACTTCTTATGACTATCAAATTACTGTAGTTTACACAGACTATGTTTCAAGAGAATCAGAACCCACATTTAAATCAATAAAAACAGGTGATGCAAGATGTGAAAATCGTTATATTGCTTCAAAGAACGTAATGTCTGAATTTTGTGAAAAAAATAAAAGAATGCAGTGTAGTTTTGAAAACAGTGTGACTTCTCTTGCAGATTGTGGCGTTAATAGTGTTTGTATTGGTCCAGACATGACAGGTACAACTTATTGTAAGGCAGATGTTTGTTCTTCAGAAAAACAAAATGCTGATCCTTTTGGTTATTTCTTTGACAAGAAGTCATGTCTTGGTTCTTTAGATCCGTCAATTAAAGGAGGAAATTATTGTTACTTTGATTATTCCCAAACTCCTGTCGACCAATGTTATAGTTGTTCTCTCATAAAAGATTGCTTTTCCTATCGCTCAAAGGAAGCTTGTCTTGTAGATAATTGTGAAGTCGCAGACATGTCTACTTGCGGTTTTGTTGAAACAGCCTCTGAAATTGGAAAAGGTATTTGTTACAAAGAAGGCTACAAAGGAACTGATAAATGCAATTTATGTTCTTTTGAGACCGGTATTTTAGGAAGCATTGGCTGCTCACAGTCAGTTTGTTCAAAGCTTGGAAAATGCTGGGCAGATGTTTTACAAACAAAATGTCTTGCTTGTGATGAAAATATTTATTGCTCGGCTTTCTCAACACAAGAGGCCTGTGTTGGTCAAACATCTCCTCAACTTATTTCTGCAGGAAATAGTCTTGACTTAAGTTGTGGAAAAATAATTGATAATAGCAATGTTTGTGGAATAGGGGTTTGTAATTGGATAGAAAATGTTTGCAGAAAAGACTCAGATTATAATAAAGTTGCTGATTGTCAACCTGGAGAACTCTGTGAAAAAAATAACGTTATCCCTAAAATTAATTTCACTTCACTTCCACTTAAGGCAGGAAAAAGTTCTACATTTTTAATAAAAGCAGAAAACAATGTAGCAAAAATAAGATATTGTATAGCAAAAAACAACGCATTTGATTGTTGTCCCCAATCTTCAGACGGAAAAGAAATTGCATTTGATGGAGCATCTCCAGTTAATATTCCTCTTTATGACCCGCAAATAACTCTTGATGAAGGAGAATATATCTTAAAATTTTATGCTATTGGTCCTGAATCTTCTCCAGGTAATAGAAACCAACTTTCCTTATTTTCTTATTCATTAGACCCAACTCCTCCTCAATTAGATGTTATTGTTACTCCAGATTCTTATGCAAAAACAATTTCATTAAAAATAACTGCAAATGAACCAATAAAATGTTCAGACAAATTTGTTTCCACACAAAAAACACTAACTCCTGTTCTAGACAATAAAACAGTTGAGTCATATTTTGATGTGCAACAGACAAAAGTCCCAGAAGGAGTCTATGATTTGACTCTAAATTGTTATGATGCTTCTGGAAATACAGCCACTTTTGAAATGCAAGACATAATAATGGACAATTTCATCAAAATTATTTCTCCAGTTGGTCCGCAATCAGAACTCTCAGTTGTTTTCAAAGTAAACACAAGCGATCCTGCAAATTGTGTTCTTAAAAAAGAAGAATCACAAATTTCCATTTTTACAAGTAATGAAGATAAAGGAAGAGAACATAATGCTCCTGCCCAAACTTTAGAAAAAGACAAACAATATGATAATTACTATGCAGAATGTACTCTGCGCTCATATGCCTTGAAAATATCAAAAAAGAATTTTTCTTTTGCAATAGATCATTCGCCTCCTGAAACAGTTGTTGTCTTTAACAAAGGAACAAGCAATATCTCTGGAAACAAATGGAATGCCTTTTTTGATGGGGAAGTTAGTGTGGATTTTGCTTGTGATCTTGTATTCAAGTCTGGCTATCCTTGTAAAAAAACAGAGTATTGTTTTGTCGAAGGAAATATCGGGGATTGTACTTTAGAAAAAGAATACAAAACAACTTCATTAAAATTCAAGCCGGCAAAAACTTACTCCTTATGTTATCGTTCTGTTGATGAAGGTCCAATAAAAAATACTGAAGACAAAAAGTGTGGTTTTCTTCACGTTGCAGATAAAATAGGAATAAAATTAATTTCTCCTCCAAACGGAGTTTCAAAGATAACTAAATTTGACATTGTAATGCAGACCCTAAGGCCTACAACAGAATGTGGCTGGGCTACAGAATCAAATAAGAATAAACCCTTTTCAGATACTGTTGCTTACAAAAGATTCGAAGCATTGCAAGATTCAACCTATCGCTATCGTGATTTTGTTCTCGATCCAGCAGGAAAAGACGAAGCTTCTACCATAATCTATCTGAAATGCAAAGATCCTCTAAATCAAATAAATGAAAACTCTCCAACTCCGGTAGCAATAAAATATGATATTTCTCCTCCAAAAATTGATTTGATAAAATTTCATCCTAATCCTGTTTTAGAAACTCCTGATTCATTATTTATTGTAGAGGTAGATGATCCTGCAGTATGCAAATGGGATACAAAAAATGTTGGTTTTAATGAGATGAAGGAATTCTTTGCTGGTTATAATACAGATTACTTCAAACAACAATTTAAACAAAATATGAGTTACAAGATAAAAATTGATAATTACTTTGATGATCTTTCAAAACAGCAATCCAAGGCTTTCTATGTTTTGTGTCAAAATGAAGCAGGAGATTTGTCTTCATTAAAATCTGATACGTTAGTAGTTGATTACAGTAGAGCTCCAAATATACTTTCTGTACTTCCTTCAGGCTACATTAATTATTCTCTGGTTTCCTTGAAAGCAATCACTAGCAGAAGAGCTCTTTGCAAATATGGAAAAAATAATGCAACAGAAGCCACAGAAGAATTTGACATAGTAGCTGATGACGAAAAAAATCATTCAACAAGAGCAAAACAAACTTCCGATGGAAGTTATGTACATCCCCTTGAATGTAAAATGGAGGCAGAAACCGGCTCAGTAACCAAGAAAAGAAACATCGACTTTTCTGTTGATACAAAAGACCCTTCATTACAAATAAACTTTAGCTATGCTTGCAATCCAAAAGAAATTATTCCAAGCTTTGTTGCAACAGATAATTCTGGAATAAAAGAATATGAATATTCTGTGTTACTTGGAAACGAAACCATTATCTCATCAACCAAAACAGACAAAGACCGCCCAAAAATTACAGTTAGCTTAAATCAAAATAAAACTTATAAATTAAATGCAAAAGTCTTTGATTTAGCAGGAAATGAAGGAAGAGACACCCAAGACTTTTCATTGTTATCTGAAGAAGATCCAAAATGCTCAGAAAAAGATCCTCCTCAAATATCACATACTAAAGATCAGTTGTGTAATGAAGCCACAATAGAATTAAAGTGTTCTGATTCTGGCTCTGGATGTGCTGTTGTAAAATATGGAGTAAGCCAAGACCCAAAACTTTGTTTTCCTTTAACTGAATTCACTTCAACAAGTCCAATAACTTTGACTCAATCATCTTACATTTGTTTTGAAGCAGAGGATGCTAGTAGAAATAAAGCATCTGGGAATTTCTTTGTAAATGTTTCAATAGGAGAGCTTTCAGATTCAGATAGCGATGGAATTCCAGACTGTCGCGATGCCTGCCCAAACAAAGGAGGAGTAGTAGGAAGTGACGGTTGTTCTGATGCTTTGCTTGACTCAGATGGCGACACAATTTCAGATGACGAAGATGCTTGTCCTAACACTCTTTCAAGATATTTGGCAACTGTTTTGTTAGAAGGCCCAAATAAAGGCTGTTCACCAGATGAAATTGACTCAGATGGCGACAAATTACCAGACAAATTTGAAACAACTTATGAAGCAAAATGTAATATTAATATGAACAACAAAGACACAGATGGAGAAGGCATAGCAGACGATTTAGAAGATTGTGATAATGATGGTTATACTAATTATCAGGAATGGTTGGGTGGAACAGACCCAACAAATGCAGATGACTATCCGGGAAAAATATCTGTAGGAGTTTCACTCGACGTTGACTCAGATGGTGACGGCATTCCAGATCAGTGGGAAATAAGATATGGTTTAAATCCAAAAGATCCAAATGATGCAAATCTTGATTTAGATTTAGATGGTTTTACTAATTTAGAAGAATATCGAGCAGGAACAGACCCTTCAGATGCAAATGATCATCCAAAAAAAGAAGGCATCTTTGCAGCAGTTGTTTTAGCATTTGGACTTCTCTTTATTTCAGGAGGGACTGGTTATCTTATCTATAAAAAATACTTCTATAAAGCGCCTAAAAAAGAAGAAAAACCCTCTCTTGCAATAGAAATTATAAAAGAAAAGCCAAAACAAATGGCAGATACAGTAACGGAGCTTTTGAAAAGAAGAAAAGAAATTCTTGAAAAAAGAAGAGAATTACGAAGAAAACAAAAAGAAGAATTATTTAAAGCATTTAAAGGAGAAGCTGAAGTAAAAAAACCAGAAGAAATAAAGGAAATAAAACCAAAAGAAGAGAAACCAGCAAAAAAAGTTGTTTACGAGCCAAAAACTTCAAAATCAAGAAAGGAAATATTTGAAAAACTTTCAAAACTCTCTAAAAATGTTCAAAAAGAAAAAGAATTTGAAAAGTTAGCAGAACTTGCAAAAAAACAACTTAGAAAAAAACCAATTCCTGAAGAAATAAAAGATTATAAATCAAGCATTAAA
>JAWCRX010000046.1:0-6119 GCA_038869035.1 Candidatus Woesearchaeota archaeon
CATTTTTTCATTTTCAAAAATATCAAGAAGCCTATCTATATAGTGCTTAAAGTGATTTGGATTGCCCATTCCAAGGCGGACTTTAAAGTCTCCATTTATTGCAACGATATCTTTTAGCAAATTAACTAAATTGTCCCGTTTGTCCATTCCCCAGCAAGCTGTATCTTGGGAAGTTAGCCAGAATTCCCTTACTCCTTCACTGGCAGATTTTTTAATATGAGAAATGATTTTTTTATGATCATAGCTGTAAAGAATTCCTCGAGCTTTTTTAGTAATGCAAAAAGTACATGCTCCTAAACAGCCAGAGTTTATTGGCACAATATCTATAACAGGATTTACTCTTTTTTTAGGGAGATCAAAACGATCTGAGTGAGTTTGTTCCAAAAAGCAAAATTTTTCTCCCTTCAAAGTTTTGTCAACGGCAATCGTAATTTTGTTTAACTGATATGTTCCAACAACATTAAAATCAGCAACTTTTTCAGGCATTGATTGTGGAACACAACCTGTTAAAATTACTTTTTTGTTTTTTAGTTCATTAATTTTTCTAAAAAAAGCAGTTTCAGTGGGGCCTTTTACATTACAGCCATTCAAAATAACTACTTCAGCATCTTTTTCATTATCTACAATTTCGTGCTCTTCTTTTTCAAGCAGACCCATCATTAATTCAGAGTCAGAAAAATTCATGCTGCATCCTGTCGTGTCGATATAAATTTTAGCCATAAAAGTGTTGTCTGGCAAAGATTTATAAACTTTAGCTGAAAAAAAATTAAAATGAGTGGAGGAGATTTAGAAGCTGTGTTGGAAATTCAGCAGCAAATAGAATTGCATAAAAGAAACAAAAATGTTCTTGAGACAATTGCACAAGAAGCCTATGAATTAATCGTCGAGCCAATAAAAGAAGTAATTGATTATTTCAAATCTTTCTACGAAAGTGTTGTTGAAACGGTAAAGAATTATTTCAACTTGCTAAAAAATGAAGAAGTTTATTCCGTTTATCGAGATAATGAAGAAGTAGAAAAACAAAAAATTGAATGTGAAGAGCAAGAAATGGTGAGAGAAGCATCTGGTGATGTCATATTCAAGACAAATAATCAAAGTTATGATAAAAAAAGAAAATTCATCGATAAGCTGGCTTTTATGGGGGCTTCAGCTCATGGGTGGCTTCTTTTCCAAGGCAAAGTTAATGGAATGCTTGCTGCAGATGCAGATTACAAATTGTTTTAGCAAGCAAAGTAAGCAAAGAAAATTAAAAATTTTCATGCTTTTGAACCCATAGGATTCCAAAAGGTTTATAAATACTTCAGATTTCCCCCTGTGTGTTGAGTTCTAAGGAGATAAGATGGAACTAGAGCAAAGAAAAACAGGAACAACAACTGTTGGTTTAGTTTGCAAGGATGGAATTGTGCTTGCAGCAGATAAGAGAGCAACAGCCGGAAATTTAATTGTTGAAAAAAGAGGAGAAAAAATTCATAAAATAATCGATGATATAGGAATCACAGAAGCAGGAAGCGTTTCTGACAATCAATTATTGATAAAATTACTGAGGGCAGAGTTAAAATTAAAGGAAGTTAGAAGTAACAAAAAGGTTACAGTCCAAGAAGCTGCAAATTTGACAGCAGGGATAATTTATGGTAACGTAAGAAGATTTTCAATCATTCCAGCATTAAGTCACTTTTTGATGGGAGGAAAAGATTCAAATGGGTATCATTTGTATGATCTTTATGCTGACGGATCAATTATGGAGATAAATGATTATGTTTCAACTGGTTCAGGAAGCGTCTTTGCTTATGGTGTTTTGGAAACTTTATATGATTCTAAAATGAGTGTTGATGATGGAATGAAGTTAGCAATAAAAGCAATCAATGCAGCAATGCAAAGAGACAATGCTTCTGGTGGCGGAATAGACATTGCAGTTATTGATGCAAAAGGATTTAGAAAAGTAATGACTAAACTACAGGAAACTAATATTCAAGTGTAATTAATGCGAATAGATATGATGTGTTCTAGGTGAGTAAAAAATGCCAGACATATTAAAAGAAATGATAAAAATGTTGCCAGAGAACAAAATATATGATTCTGTGTTTGAAGGCGCGAATATTGTGTTCTATACAAAGGATAAGAAGTTCTTTCTGGATAACGAAGGAATTGTGAAAAAAATAGTTGACGAATTCAAAAAAAGAGTGGAAATAAGACCAGATCCTTCTATAACGATGCCGCAAGAAAAGGCCGAAAGGGAAATAAGAAAAATATTTCCTGAAGATGCCGGTGTCACAGATATTATTTTTGATCCGATGAGAAGCAGAGTTATAATTCATGCAGAAAAACCAGGATTGGCAATAGGAAAGCAAGGAACTTTATTGAGAGATATAAGAGAAAAAACAATGTGGGTGCCAATTATAAGAAGAACTCCCCCCATAAGATCTAAAATTGTTGATGATATAAGAGCAGTTTTGTATAAAAATTCTGAATACAGAAGAAAATTCCTCGATAAGGTTGGGCATAGAATTTATGATGGATGGATGAGAGGAAAAAAACAAGAATGGATAAGGATTACTTTTCTTGGTGGAGCAAGACAGGTTGGAAGAAGTTGTATTTTATTGCAAACACCCGAATCAAGAATATTGTTAGACTGCGGGATTGATGTTGCTGCTCCTCCAGAATCAGCTTATCCTCATTTAGAAGCACCTGAATTTAATATAGAGCAATTAGATGCTGTTGTCGTATCTCATGCACATTTAGATCACGTTGGCTTTATACCATATCTTTTCAAATACGGATATAGAGGACCAGTTTATTGTACTGCTCCGACAAGAGATATGATGTCTCTTTTGCAATTAGATTTGATTAAAATTGCAATGAATGAAGGAAATGATCCCCTATACACTTCTGTAGAAGTTGAGGAAATGGTTAAACATACAATTTGTTTGGATTGGGAAGAGGTTACAGACATAACACCCGATGTCAGATTGACTCTTTACAATTCTGGCCACACTTTAGGAAGCTCAATTTGTCATCTTCATATTGGAAATGGACTACATAATCTGGTTTATACTGGCGATCAGAAATATTTGAGAACAAATGTGTTTGAATCTGCTATAGATTCTTTTCCTAGATGCGAGACAATGATTTTAGAAGCAACATATGGCGGAAAAGACGCTGTTATGAAATCAAGAAAAGAAGCAGACGAGCTTTTGAAAACTAAAGTTGTTGAGGTAATTAAGAGAGGCGGAAAAATCCTAATGCCTGTTTTAGGAAGTGGAAGGGGGGAGCAAGTGATGCTTCTCATTGAAGAGTTAGTTAGAAAGAAAGAAATCCCGGAGCTGCCTGTTTATATTCACGGAATGGTTTGGGATATTGCAGCAATTCATACAGCTTATCCAGAATTTTTGAATCCTATAGTTAGAAAACAAATTTTTCATAAAGATCAAAATCCTTTTTTATCTCCTTTGTTCAAAAGAGTGGGCTCAGCAAAAGAAAAAAAACAAATTCTTGAAGAGGAGGGAAGTTGTCTGATACTTGCAACTTCAGGAATGTTGACTGGAGGGCCTTCAGTAGATTATTTTAAAGAGCTTGCAAATGATCCAAGAAATGTATTGATATTTTCATGTTATCAAAGTGAAGCGAGTTTAGGAAGAAGATTGTTGAATGGAGAAAAGCAGATAATATTTAGAAGCGGCACAAAGCAAGAAGTTGTAGATGTTAAAATGGAAGTAGTGAGAATGGAGTTTGGAGATCATTCTGATAGAAATGAGTTAATGAACTATGTAAACAACTGCGATCCTCGTCCCAAAAAAATAATTATCAATCATGGTGAAGTAGGCAGATGCCTTGATTTGGCATCTTCAATTCACAAACAATTTCACATTGAGACAATTGCACCCAAAGTTCTAGAATCAATAAGGCTTAAATAAAGCAAAATAAAGAATTCTTTATGTATTTAGAGCAAAAAAGAATATTAGCTTGGAGCTTTTTTGATTTTGCAAATTCTAGTTATGCACTTCTTATACAAAGTTTGTTGTTTTCTGTTTATTTTAGGGAGGTGATTGCACAAAATTCTCCAAATGCTGATTTATTGTGGGGGATTTCTGTTGCTGCATCAATTTTAATTGGAGGGATTTTGTCGCCTTTTTTGGGCGCAATTGCTGATTTTTCTGGCAAAAGAAAGAAATTTTTTGTAGGGTTTACTTTAGCAGCAATAGGCGGAACGGCTTTGCTTTATTTTCTCAACGCAGGAATGATTTATGAAGCAATGATTTTGTTTATCACAACAAATATCTGTTATCTGGTTGCAATCCTTTTTTATGATTCTTTTCTTGTTTCAATAATATCAAAAGAAAAAAGAGGAAGTGTAAGCGGATTGGGTTGGGGGCTTGGCTACTTGGGAGGAATACTTGCAATTGGGCTTTTTTATCCTTTGTTTTCTGCTGGTTATGAAGTTAATCCTGAACTATATCGTCTAACATTTCCTTCAGTTGCACTTTTCTTTTTGGTATTTTCATTGCCTTCATTCATTTATCTAAAAGAGAGCAAAGGCAGAGGAGATAACTATTTCAAACGAGGTTATCAAAGGGTTTTTTTAACATTAAAACGATGGAGATCATACAAGAATGTGTTTTTGTTTTTGCTGGCTTACTATTTTATTGAAGATGGACTAACAACAGTATTTAATTTCACTTCTATTTTTGCAAAAGTTACATTGCAAATGCCGATTAAGGAAATAGTAATTGTTTTTCTTGTAATTCAAATAATAGCCTTTCCTGCAACAATATGGTTTGGAAAGCTAGCAGATAGATATAGTAATAAAAAAATTCTTATGACAACAATTTTAGGATGGTGTTTAATAACAATTATGCTTGCAGCCTTAACAACAAAAACAGTTTTCTATGCTGTTGCAATTGCAACAAGTTTTGTTATTGGCTCTAGCCAAGCAACAGCAAGAGCATTGTTTAGCAAAATAATCCCAAGAACAAAAGCATCTGAATTCTTTGGATTTAATAGTTTTGCAACTAAGATAAGTTCAACATTTGGGCCATTATTGTTTGGAGTAATTTCAACAACAACTGGAAGTCAAAGATATGCTTTACTCTCTATTGTGTTGTTTTTTGTTGTTGGATTTGCTTTAATATTGTTTGTCAAAGAGACCTAAGTTCTTTTTCAATCTTCTTTGTAATCTCTTGTGGCGATTCTTTTGAAAAGTAAAGAGGTTTGCCAAATTTTACTGTTGCTTTTCCATAACTAGGCCATTTTTTGAAGCGAGGCCAGATTTCAAATGTGCCATCTAATTTAATTGGCACAACCGGAACTTTCATCTCATTTATAAGCAAACCAATTCCTGGCTTTAGTTTTCTCATTCTGCCTGTTGTTGTCCTTTCGCCTTCTGGAAAAATTAAAATGTTCCAGCCTTTATCAAGAAGTTCTCCAGTGTAACGTATGCTTGTCCTGATGTATTTTTCTTGAGAAAACATATAACTATTGCCTGCAATTGTTGCTAAATTATAGGTTATAGCTCTTTTAAGCCAGGATTGTCTTTCAAAATATTCTAATAATGTTGCTATGGCTGTTTTTGTTGAAAAACGAAAAGGTAAAGCAGCAATTATAATTGCACTGTCAAGATGACTTTCATGATTGGATGCAAAAATTACTGGCTGATTAATATTAGCAAGATTTTCTTTGCCTTCTACATTTGTAATTTTACAATGAGATTTTGCAAAAGGAATGAAGATTGTCCATTGCAAAATAAAACGAACAATCCTTATTGGAAATGAGAGAACCCATCTTCTTTGTTGCAATTGCTTTTTTCTTTTTTGTTCATGCAATAATTTCTGAAGATCTTTTATTATTGTGTTTGAAGTTATTTGCGATTCATCAATTTCAACATTAAATGTATCTTCTATATCAGAAACTAGCTGTACACGATCAAGTGAAGTCAAGCCAAGATCTGTTAATTTTGAATTTTCTGTCACTCTTTTATTTGTGAATTTTGAAATAATTAAATTAAGTCTGTCTTCATAAGTATGAACTTGTGGCATTTGTTTTTTTGCAATAAATCCCTGTACTTCAAAGCGCTTTATTTTCATTGTAGGAGTGTGAGGAAAATCTTCAAAAGGCCAAAGAGAATA
>JAWCRX010000047.1:0-6075 GCA_038869035.1 Candidatus Woesearchaeota archaeon
TTGTGCTCTTATTTAACTAAAGGCGGAACACAATTTCCTTTTCAAGATGGAAGTGTAGTGCTTTATTTGGGAGCTTCAACGGGGACAACTGTAAGCCATGTCTCCGATATCGTTGGAAAAAATGGAATTGTTTTTGCACTTGACTTTGCTCCCCGCGTATTAAGTGATCTTGTTTTTCTTGCAGAAGAAAGAAGCAACATTGCACCAATACTTGCAGATGCCGGAGATGTAATGAATTTTGCCGACAAAGTCTGCCAAGCAGATATTGTTTTTCAAGATGTTGCACAAAAAAACCAATTAGAGATATTCTTGCGGAATGTTGATCTTTTCCTTAAGCAAGGGGGCTTTGGCTATGTTGCAATCAAAGCAAGAAGCGTAGATGTAACAAAAAAGCCAAATATCATTTTTGATATGGTAAAAAGACAAATAAAAGAAAACAAATCCCTTGAGCTTGTTGACTCAAGAATTCTTGATCCCTTCCAAAAAGATCACTGTATGTTTGTAGTCAAGAAACGTTAGCTTTTTAAAAGAAACAAAATTCCTTTTTAAATGCCAGCAAAAAAGTCAGACGACAAAATTGTCAAGAATGGCGATAAAATAAAAGTCCACTATACCGGAACATTAGATGATGGCACACAATTTGATACTTCTGAAGGCAGAGAACCATTAGAGTTTGAAGTTGGTTCTGGTCAGCTTATTCAAGGATTTGACACTGCAGTTGTTGGGATGAAAGTCGGCGATGAAAAGAATATAAAACTAAAGCCTGAGCAAGCATATGGACAGCCAAATCCTGAGTTATTGCAAAAATTACCTTTCACTAAAAGGCCAGACTTTGATCCAAAGCCAGGACAGGTTCTTACATTACAAGATCCAATGGGAAGAGTGATAAGGGCTTTCATTAAGGAAGTTGGAGAAGACAGCATTACTGTCGACTTAAATCATCCATTAGCTGGGAAGAGCTTAAACTTTAGAATAAAAGTTGTTGATATTGTTTAAGCACCTATTTAATCTTCTTTTTCCCAAAGATATTCTAAGTGAGCAAATTCTTCTGGATCCATTCCATCATGAGAATCCTCGAATTCTTCTAAAAGACGAGAAGCAACATCTTTTGGATGCACTTTGTAAATTATTTGATTTGACCTGTCATAAAGAAAGTATCTCCCTCTTTTGTCCATTCTGAATTCATAGTCGTCATAAACCTTGCCTGTATAAACAGGGTTGCATCTTCCCTTAAGCACCCACGGATCACTATCTTTGATTTCCGAAAAATCTATGAAAGCTTGGATTACATCATCATCTTCATCCTCTAAGTTTCTTACAAGATCGTCTAAATTACCGAACTCCATAAAGCATGAGAAATTAAATCTATATTTAAACTTTAAGATATTTTGCTCACTTTTTCAGATGAACTCCTCCAACAACTTTTTTTCTTCTCAAATCTACTCTGCAGACTTTTTGGGACAAACTGGAGAGAAATAAAATTGTTATGAAGACAAGAAGGGTTGGCAAGTCGGATTTATACAAGTTAAATGTTAAGAATCCTGCTGTAAAGCAACTGATAAAGCTTGACTGGAATTTAGTTAAAGGTGCCAAACAAGAAGTTTATGCATAATCATTTCACAACATTGTTTTGTGGCTTGCCTTCTAGGAAACCTTTAATGTTATCGATAGAAGTATTTAGAATTCTTTCTATTGCTTCTTTTGTGTTGAAAGCATTATGGGGAGTGACAATCACTTTAGGATGATGCAATAATGCGTGACCCTCAAATGCTTGATGCCAATTTACTCCTTGACCTTTTCTCAAAACTTCAAGTTCATCTTTTAAAACTGCTTCCTCTTCAATCACATCTAGGCCAACACCTGCCAAATATCCCTCATCAATTGCTTTGAAAAGAGCATCCGTTTCAACAATGCCTCCACGAGCAGTATTGATAAGAACACATCCTTTCTTTATTTTTTTGTAGTTCTTTTTGTTAATCATGTGATGAGTTTGAGGAATTAAAGGAACATGAACAGATATGATGTCTGATTGAGAAAGTAAAGTATCAAGATCGACATATTGTATGCCATACTTTTTTATCAAATCCTTGTTTTGTACAACATCATAAGCAAGAATTTTCATGTCAAAGCCGTGAGCCATTCTGCATGCGTGCTTCCCTATATTGCCTGTGCCAATTATGCCAAAAGTTTTTCCTGCTAAATCAAAGCCACGCAAACCTTCATAACTGAAAGTTCCTGCGCGAGTCCTGTCAACACATTCAACAATTCGACGGGAAATTGAAAGCAACAAAGCAAACGCGTGCTCTGCAACCGTGTTTTCACCATAATAAGGCACGTTTGAGACAATTATATTGCGTTTTTTGCATTCCGCCAAGTCAACATGGTCAAAGCCAGTTGATCTTGTTGTGATTAATTTTAAATTTGGCAGCTTGTCAAATATTTCTTTTGTAAATAAGGAGTTGATAAAAGTAGAAATAATCTCAAAGTCTTTTACTTGGTCAACATTTTCCTTTGTTAATTTGTCCTTAGAGAAAAAATAGTCATTTCCTTTAGGAAGCTGCTTCTTTATTGACTCTTCTTCCCAACCCTCTATTTCGAAGAATGCAATTTTCATTTATTAATTACCTCTTTTTAAGCCTTCAACGCAGCATCAATTGCATCTTGGTTAAAGCCAACAATGACTTTTTTGCCAATTACTATAACTGGAACTCCCATTTGGCCGCTAAGCTCGATCATTTCATCGCGTTTGGCGTCATCATCTTCGACAAAATAGTTGGTGTATTTTATTTTTTTGCTGTCAAGATACTCTTTAGCTTTTTTACACCATGGACACGACTTTGTAGAGTAAACTTTCACATCTGGCATTTTTATCTTATTTTTGACTGTTTTTTGGCTTTAAATGCTTTGTGTTTGATAAGGCTTCATCGATCAATGAAATGATTTCTCTTGTATTAAATACAGGAATTTTTTGTTGTTTTTTGAGAAGTTTATCATTAGACCAAATAGGATGTTCAAGCTTTAATGCAAGAGCAACAAAATCCAGATCTTGAAGAAATTCTTCAATTTCTTCTTTGGCATAAAATTTTGACAATTTTTTTGATTTACCAACTACACCAGAATAACTTTTCAATTGGACAAAATTTACTCTGATTTTCAAGTCGTTCTTCAATTCAACAAACTCCTTCTTTGTTATTTTTGCCCTTTTTATGATGTCTTCTGAGTATTTGCTTATCTCTTCAAGAGAATATTCTGGGGAGAAAAGGATCAAATCCTGTTTTAACGAGAGCTTTCTAAAAACAGATTCTTTCTTGAAGAAAGTAATCAAAATATTAGAGTCAATAACAAACTTCATTCAACCAAGCCTTTGGCTTTTAATTGCTGAAATCTGCCTTTTCTTGCAGTTCTTTGCAATTTAACTGCCCATTCATTTATTGATTCCTCTTCCTTAAGCTTTTTTAGCATCTCTTCCTTCCAAGTCAATTCCTTTGTTTTTTCAACTATTGCTTTTCTAATAAACCCTGACCAATTCATTTCTGGAAAATTCTCCATCTTTTTCTTGACGTCTTCTGGGACAGATAATGTTATGCTTACCATATTATCACCTTTTATGTTAAAAAACGTAAATACGTTTAAATATATAAATCTTAGGGTTTTAAGAACTACTTTCTCTTTTTCCTAACGACACAACGTCCTTTGCTTTGCTTTTGCCACATGTAGACGCTTGCTCCAATTAAAGCAATTCCAACAACAAGAAAAGGAATGTAGAATTTAGGATCCATGGCGAATGCAAGAGGCATTCCTGTTACAGTAATTCCAACTGCTGCAAGAGCTGCTATTGCTGCCATGCAAATAGTATGGCAAGCGCCCCATGCACCAGCTAACCCTATGCCTCCGGCTCCCACACCTAGAACTGCTAAGATCTTTGCTTTGAGTTTTTTGATCATGCAGATTTACCTTTTTCTTCTATTTTTATTTTATCTCCATCTTTTGGAGAATATTCTAAGCCCTCCTTGACAATTTTTCCATTGACAATAACTGCTGGATTGCTGAATTCCACTTCAATGCTTTCAAAAAACAATGAAAGTGGAACGCCAGTTGCATGGAAATGCAGCTTTTTTCCATCACCGCCTTCTACATGGACAAATTTGCTCTTCACATTATATTTTGGATCTGAAAAATCAAGATTTTCCAAAGTTGTATGAATATGGGCACTCCCAAGCAGACCAATTTTTGCATTTGAGTCCATTGTGCACTGCATCATCCCTGAAGAAATACATTGGTCAATTGGCATTCCGCAAATGTCGCAAGCACCGTCGCCATCCTTGTCCATCATTTCGTGTGCTTTTGCAACATCAAAAGGAGTAAAAGAAGCTGTCGTGCGCGGCATTAGTTGCTGTGCAACGACTTTTTGCTCACCAAGATGGATTGGAGGCAAAGAAATGACACTAAATAATAACACAATAACTAATATTGCCAAAATGCTCCACAAAACAACTAACTCAGTATTTTTACTCTTCGGCATTTTGTTGTGGTTTGATTACCTCATTTTTGTCAAGATTCTTGTAAGTTGCGCCAATTGCATCGACATTTCTAAAAACAAAAGTGCCGTCGCTTTCCACTGAGCCAACTTGCTGCCATACTTGCTGCAACGCAGGATAGTATTTTGCATCTGCTGACAAAATAATTGTTGGCACTTGGCTAATTTTGTATTTTTTCACAAGGTCGCTTTGTGAGGCATCAACAGTTTTTTCTTCAGTGATTTTCACGCCAAAGTTTTGGAGAATTGTTTTGTGCATCTTTACATCATAGCATTCTTTGCAGTCAGCTGCAGTTATGTATGTTAAAGTTACTAAACCAACTATTTTTCCTGTAGATAGTTCAACATAAGGCGGAACAACTTGCCTAAAAACATAGCTGCCATCCTTTTCTATTGTACCAAGCTGCTTCCACTCAGAAGCAAATTCTGTATATGCAGAAAAGTCTTTTGAGAAGATAATTGCAGGAATCTTGTCTATTTTGTACTGTGCAATTAGTTTTGCGGCTTCTCCATTACTTTTTTGGAGTTTTCTTTCTTTAGTTATTTTGACTCCAAGCTGCTTCATTGAGATTGCAACCTGTTTTGTATCAAAACATTCTTTGCAATTTTTGTCTTCTATAATTGTTAAAGTCACTTCGCCAACTTTTTTGCCTGTTGCTGGATCAAAGTAGATTGGCTTTAAGGCAGTGAAGATGGCTGCATCTTCGATTTTTTCAAAGCCTTGAAGAGTGAGCTTGTCGAGCTCTCCTGTGACGATGACAGTTGGTGTCTTTTTTATTTGATATTTTGCAATTAAATCGGATGCTGCTGAACTTGCAACCCTGTTTTCCTTTGTCACATTGACATTTAATTTCTTGATACCATCATAAATAGTTGCAATATCAAAGCAGTCTGGACAGTTTTCCTCTGTTATCATTGTCAGCTGGATTGTTGCTGGCTTGCTTGCCTCTTTTGCTGCCTTGATTTTTTCTTGAACTAAATTTTGGACTGAAAAAAGGTTGAATGTGTTAAATCCAATGATTAGAACTATAATTCCTACTACAACATAAAGTCCCCATTCGTGAAAAAATTCATCTGTCTTTGTTTTCATCTTGCTTCCTCCATAAAATAAAAAGGTGCTAAGTTTATTGCTTAGCAACCCCCTACCATGCTTGGCAGATTTTGTATATTTGCTGGAACACTTGCTCCGCCACCAGCTGCTCCTGATTGTGGAGCTATGGTTTGTGTTGTAACACCGCCGCTAAGTGTGTTTTTCAGGCTGTTGATTTGATACATTTGTACGCCTGCAAAAACAACCAAGACAGCAATTACAATCACTATTATAGTTGTCTTTTGGTCCATTTTTCTACCTCCTATCATTGTATTTTTTTATAACCTTATAGACAATAAATCCTAAAATGAGGAATATGATAATGCCCAAAATATTTCCAATCATCTGTGAGATCCCAAGATTTAATAAATAATCTCCTCCTTTGTAAAACCAATCTTTTGTGCCAATAGGGTCGATGCCATTGTAGATTGTTGTGCTTTGATAGGTC
>JAWCRX010000048.1:0-5977 GCA_038869035.1 Candidatus Woesearchaeota archaeon
TCTCCTGTGACAACTGCCTAAAATGGCTCTAAAAGGCATCTGTAGCCGTTATATGGCAAATTGGGCTAAAGATAAACCAATATACGTTTTAGTAACATTTATATACTGTCTACCATTTCCTTGAGCTCAGGGGATGGTTAATGACAATACTATTTGATCAGTTCAATCTACCGGAAGACATCTATAAGGTTGTTTTTGCTACAGACCAGCAAGAGACTGTAGGCAGGCTTCTAATACAATACATCAAGGAGAATGGCGGAGAAATAGGCAAGACAGAAATGTCTGTTTTTGCTACAAAACTGCATGAAGGAGAATTGCTTGACAACTCTCAAAAAAGCAAAAATCCGCTTGTGAAGCCACAGAAAATTTCCTACAACAAAAGACAGTTTTATGATAGAATTCTAACACCAATGAAATCCATGGGAATGATTGATTATGATCTTTACAAAAAGACATATAAGATTTCTGACAAGTTCAACAAGCTCATGATAAGAATTGGCTTGCTTTGGTTGAGAGAGATAAGATAGTCAAAGATATTGAAGAAATTCTTCTCTTGTGATTTTAAGATCATATTTGATTATCTTTGTTTTTCCTCGAGTGTGACATCCAGGAAGTTCAACAACTTCTGAAACCAACCATCTTCATCTTTTTCTATGATAACATTATATTTTCTTGTCATGATAATTATAATAATTATTAGGTGTTCCTTCTATATGATCTTTTCTGTGTTATCGACTGCTTTAGTTAAGTATTTATACTAACTTTCTTGCTTTTTTACTATGAAAGAGCTCATAAGAAAATATGCTTTGCAAAACGCTATCCGATATGAAGGAAAAGCCAATGCAAGCGCAATAATTGGCAAAATCATACAGGAAGACCCTTCTGCAAAGCAAAATATGAGAGAAGTTTCCAAGCTAATTAATGAAATTGTAAAGGAAGTAAACAAAATTCCGCTGGAAAAACAAATCAAAGAGCTAAAGCAAACTGCTCCTGAACTTTTAGAACAAAAAAAGGAAGAGAAAAAAGAGCTTCCAGAACTAAAAAATGCAAAGCAAGGAAGAGTTGTGATGAGGTTTGCCCCAAGTCCAAGTGGAGCTCTACATATTGGACATGCTTATGTTTTGGGATTAAATTATTTGCTTACCAAAAAATATGGAGGAAAACTAATTTTAAGGATAGAGGATACAAATCCAGAGAATATCGACTCAGATGCTTATGATTTGATTCCAGAAGATGCACAATGGTTGACAGATGGAAGTGTAAATGAAATTCTAATTCAATCTGACAGACTAGGGTATTATTATGATGCAGCAGAGCAATTAGTGCAAAAAGGAAAAGCATATGTTTGCGAGTGTTCTTCAGATGAATTCAGGACTCTTGTCTTTAAGAAACAGGCTTGTCCTTGTAGGAATTTGTCAGTAAAAGAACAATTAATTCGTTATGAAAAAATGTTCTCTTCATACAAACCAGGAGAAGCGGTTTTGAGAATGAAGACTGACTTGGAGCATCCAAATCCAGCAATGAGAGATTTTTCATTAATGAGGATTAATGAACATAAACATCCAAAGCAAGGAACAAATTACAGAGTTTGGCCTTTAATGAATTTGTGCGTTGCAGTTGATGATCATTTAACAGGTGTTACACATTCAATCAGAGGAAAAGATCATATTGATAATGAAAGAAGACAAAAATTTATTTTTGATGCGCTTGACTGGGGAGAAATGCCTGTTTCTCTTTTTTTGGGAAGGATTAATTTTGAGGGTATGCCTTTATCAGCAAGCGAAGCAAGATTAGGAATAGAGGAGGGAAAATATTCTGGCTGGGATGATATAAGGTTGCCTTTTTTACATGCTTTCAAGCGACGTGGCTATAAGTCAGAAACTTTTTTAGAGTTTGCAAAAGAAGTTGGAATAACATTGACAGATAAAACTGTTCCAAAAGAAGAATTTTTCAAAATGATTAATAATATTAACAAAGAATTTATTGACAAACAATCAAACAGATACTTTTTTGTTTGGGATCCAGTTGAAATTGCTATTGAAAATGCTCCTGAACAAAATGTTGAGCTGGAATATTATCCCGGTGATGAAAAAAGAGGCAAAAGAAAATTTAGGGCAAAGCAATTTTTCTATATTGCTAAAGAGGATTTTGAATCAATGAAAGACAAAAAGTTGTACAGATTGATGGATTGCCTTAATTTCAAAAAGGTAGGCAAGAAATTTGTTTTTGACTCAAAGGAATATGAGCATTATAAAGAGCATGGAGATAAAATCTTTCATTGGATTCCAAAAGAGGAAAAGGTAGTTGAAGTTGAAGTGCTAATGCCAGATGCAACTGTTGTCAAAGGAATTGGGGAAGAGTCATTGTCAAAAGTAAAAGTAAATGATCTTGTTCAATTAGAGCGCTTTGGATTTTGCCGTTGTGATAAAAAAGAAGGAAACAAATTATCTTTCTGGTACGCACATCGCTAGTTAGCAAATTCTTTAACTAAATTCTATCCAAAACAAGTTAAACCTTCCTTTTGGAGGATAAAACTCAAGCGTTCTTCTTTCTTCATTCTCAAACTTTGCAATATCATAAACTTTTGCATATGGTTCTATCATAAGGTAGCTTGTGCCGTCTTTTTCATACAAAATATCTTTTCCAGCATTCTCTTTTGGTATTGGTTTTCCATCAACAAGCACAAATGCAACTCTTTCTTCAAGTGTTTTTTCTATAGTCTCAAACTCTCTTGCTCTTGACCTTGCAAGCATGCTGACTTTATTGCCATAAAATCTTACAATCATTTTTCCAGGCGATCGGGAAATAAAATTCAACCTGTCTTGGTTTGCAAACCATTCTCCTTCAACATAGATTTTGTTTTCAAGAATTATCTTTGGCAAATTATAATTAGTATATACTTCAAAATGTGTTTCATTTATGTTGCCAAATTCTCCTTTTCTTGCATAAGCATAGCCTCCATAAAGTTTTGGAGTAGTTTTTTCGCTAATTATTCTTACAGGCGCCTTAAGTGAAATGCCTCTCTCAGGATAAATGCTTGCTAATCTGGCTTTTATTTTTTTTAGCTCAACAGTTTTTTCAATAACATTTGCCTTGCTGTCAAGCAAAACAAATGAAGGCACTCTCATTATAGAGTGATTCATTCTTATTGTATGATTCCTGTCTGATACAACTGAATAAGTTATTCCAGCTTTTTCTATTTCAGGCAAAATTATTTCTTTCTTTTTTTGAAAAAGAAATTCTGGCAGATGCACTCCTATTATTTTTACTTCAGGAGTCTTTTCCTGAATTTCCTTTAGATCATTTGCCTGCTCAATACAAATAGAGCATTGTGAATTAAAGAAATGAAGCAAATAGTAATCGTTTCTTTCAAAGTTGCCTTGGATCCATTCCACACCATTATCGCTTTCATCGATTATTTTATTTTGTGGAACGCACGCCGTTATTAATACAAGCAACAACAATATCTTCTTCATAAGAAGAAGCCATTTGTAAGATTTATAAAACCTACGATTTTTTAAGAAGCAGATACGCTTTCTTTGGATGCTTACTTTGCATTATAAAACTCCCAACACCAAACATATTTGCTCCTGCGTTTTTTGCCTGAACAATCGTCTTATCAGTTATGTGTCCATCAACTTCTATGTCAAGATCAGATTTCATCTTTCTTAATTGATTAACTTTCTTCAAAGTCCAAGGCAAAAACTTTGCACCATACCAGCCTGGGTAAACAGTCATTACTTGCACTCGATTAATTTTGTCTAAATATGGAATTAATTTTGAAACAGGAGTTTCTGGATTTATTGCAATTCCAACTTCTTTTTTCATCTTCTTAACTTCTTTTATGCATTTGTCAATTTGTTTGCTTTCGTAATGAATCAAAATACAGTTAAATTTTTTGCCATGCTTTTTTATCCAAGAAAAAGGATCTAAGACCATAAGATGGGCTTCATAGTATGGAAACTTCTTTAGTTTAAAATTAAAATCACAAGAATGTGTTGGAACAAATTTTTTATCCATAACATCTATTTGAATTCGAGAGGCAAATTTTTTTACAAGATTTATTTTTCTATCAAGTTCTTTTTGATTTATTGCAATTATTGCAGGAATTATATATTCATTCATTGTTTTCCTATCCACCAAACAACCATAATAAAAACTGCAACAGCAATCAAAAAACTCCACATCTCTGAATTAAAAATGTAGGCAAAAACACTTTCTCGCGGCAATAAATTTAAAGAGGTGGCAAATATTAATCCAACAATTGTTATCGAAAATATGACGATAGCTCCTCCCCAACTGCCAGAAGTTATTTTTTCTGCAGTTTTTGGCGAAGCAACTATAACAAAAAGAAGGAAAAGAATAAAGCTAACTAGCACTAAAGCAATCTGCCATCCGGCCTCTTTGATTAGATTTATCGGATCATAAACGCCAATTTGATTATTGACATGCAATCCTACAATTATTCCTGCCAATGAAAGTGCGATTACAGTAACTGTATTTCCTTCTTTAAATGTATTTGTTGTCTTTAATGCAGCATAAATAAGAGAAAAGAAAAGCATGAATGGAAAAATTATGTCTGTTGCAGAATAACTCGTCAATATTTGAAAAGCTTGCTCCAGAGACATTATTCTTCCACCCTGTACTTATAAAGATTTAGATGTGCTTTAAGATTTTTCTGCAATATTTTTGTATCATTTGCTAGCTCAGCATCATACATTAGCTTTTCTTTTATGTTTATGAATTTCTCTTTCAACCCTTTGAAGAAATAATATGTAGGCCTTCTTGATGTCCAATGGCCTTTCATTTCAGTTATTATAAAACTCATGAAATGAATATTTGCTTCTCCTTGGTCTAACTTTACTTTTTTTCCGTCTATTGTTGTTGTAATCTCTCTCATGTTATTTAGATTTATAATCACTTTGATTAGAAATTGCATATAATCAAATTTTGCCTTTTGCAATCTTAACTCAATGCGGGCAGATCTTGATTCAGGAGTTACTGTTTCATATGTATCTTCTTTTGCAGTTCTGGTGTAGCCAAGTTCTTCTGCATTTCTTTTTAAATCATTGATCATATCTTTGACTGAGAAAATTCCCTTATATTCAACATTCATCCTTTCAACAACAATCTTTTTTTCTGTGTCTACCATTTTAAGCGTATTTTCCGTATGTGTTTAGATGAGCTTTTATTCTTTCCTGCAATTGTTTTACATCATTTATTACCCATCTCTCATGTTTAATATAATAATTCTTGAAAACATATTTGTCTAATAATGTTCTTAAGAACATCTTTATTGGGGTTTCCCATTTTTCTTTATAGTCAGAGCGCAAATAGGCATCTACTTTTATCATTAATCTTCCCTGTTGGAGATTTAATCTTACTCCCTCCATTTCAACTTCAACATCCTTTAAGTCAAGTGTTTTTATCTTTAAATTTATTCTGCTCTCAAAATAGTCAGTTATTTTTTTCCATGGCTCCATTTCTATGTCAATTTGCCTTCCTGTTGGAAAAACTCTTTCTACATTTGTTTTCTCCCATTTGTCATAGCCTTTTTCATAAAAAAAGCTGTCAATAACCCTATAAAGCTCAGGGAAATTCATCAAACCAGTGTAGAAAATCATTGAATCATCAACAACAAGCTTTCTGTCTGCCATTATTGCTCACCTAAATAACCACGATATTCATGGAATTTTGTCTGCATATCAAGCAATTTTTTTATCTCATAATGTAATTTGTATGTTTCATAATACAGAGTATCATACCATATTGTCTCTATCTCTTTTTTTATTATATAGTTCCTGTATATATCGCCGAGCATTTTTTTGATGCCCCCCTTTTCTTCAACATTCTTTGCAACTAAAATCTTTCCTGCTATTTTTATTTCAATTCTTGCTGTTGTAAGGGTTTTCTTTGTATTGTCTATTGTAACTTCAATATCTCTTTGATCCCAAGTATGAAACTCGACATTTATCTG
>JAWCRX010000049.1:0-5904 GCA_038869035.1 Candidatus Woesearchaeota archaeon
ATTATTTTTGCAGTTGCAATAATGTTTTTTGTTTTGTTTTTGTAGAAGCCAGTAGAATATATCTCTCTTTGAAACTTTTTAACATCGGCATTGGCAAAATCTTTTGCTGTTTTATATTTTTTGAAAAGTTCATTTGTAACTATGTTTACTTGTTTATCTGTGCACTGTGCTGAAAGAATAACTGCAACCAAAAGTTGTATTGGATTAGAGTATTTAAGTGCGATTTTTGCTTTAGGATAAGTCCTGTCAAGAATTCTAAGAATGTCTTTTCTTCTTTTAACTTCGTCCATAACATAGACAACGTTTTAAGTGTATTTAAACGTAATCCTTATATATGGTTTGAGCTTCTTTTCCCTCAATACCTTTATTTTTTTAGCTAGGTGCGCTATGGAAATAATTGATCATGTTTCTCAACTGAAAAAGGAAATTGATTCTTGTCAAAAACCTTTGTTCTTTTTCGATGATGACATTGACGGCCTTTGCTCATTTCTTATTTGCTACCGCTACAAAAGAGTAGGCAAAGGAATTGTTGTAAAAACTTCAAAAGAACTTGGACTGGTATTCATTAATAAAGTAAGGGAATATGGTCCAGATAAGATTTTTGTTCTTGATGTTCCCTTAATAGATCAAGAATTTATTAATCAAGCGGGCATCCCTCTAGTTTGGGTAGATCATCATGGACCATTTTTAAGAAAGAATGTAAAATATATCAACCCAAGATTAATACAGAAAGACATTTATTTTCCCACAACTTTAGTTTGCTACACTGCATTGAAAAATGATATGTGGATCGCTGCTTTAGGAATAATAGGAGATGCAGCTTTGCCTGATTTTATTGACGAGTTTTCAAAAAAATATCCAGATATTCTTCCTTCAGGACTAAAAGAGGTCGAGGAAATAAAATTTAAGACAAGAATGGGAGAGCTTATTGCTTTGCTTTCATTTATTTTGAAAGGGAAAAATCAAGATGTCCTAAAAACAGTAAGAGTGCTTACAAGGATAGAGGATCCTCATGAAATTCTTGATTGTACGACAGCAAGAGGTAAATTTGTTCATGACATAGGAATCAAAATAAAGAAAAACTACGATGCTCTTTCCAGAGAAGCCCTCAAAAGCAAGGAAAAAGATGGATTTGTTATCTTTGTCTATGCCCATACAAAATATAGTTTTACAACTGAGCTTGCAAATGAATTGCTCTATAAACATCCTGATTCAGTGGTGGTTGTTGCAAGAGAGAAATTAGGAGAATATAAAATGAGCATGCGTGCAAGACATTTAGATATTTCAAAAGCACTTGAAGCAACATTAAAACATATTGAGGGGAGCGGAGGAGGACATGAACATGCTGTTGGTGCTGTAATTAAAGTAGAATTATTTGATCAATTTATAGAAGAGCTTAAAAAGCAAATAAAACTTATGAATAAAGGTGAAAAATGAAGAAAGTCATTTTTTTGATTATTGCACTATTGCTTGTTTCTCAAATATATGCGCAAAAAGACATTGAAATTGAAAAATTTAGAGAACTTGAAAGAAAGATTCATGATCCCTGAGTTTCTTTAAGAGAAAAAATGTTGTTGAAAAATGAATTCTTACAAAGACAAGAGCAATTTAAAGCAAGAGAAGAAGTTCTTTCAATTTAGAAGTGATTTAGAAAAAATAAAAAAATTTGAAAGAAAAAAATTGAGAAATATTGATCCTCAAAAAGCAGAAATAGCAAGAAAAAGAATAGAAGAAATTGAGATAAAGTTAAAACGTCTTAAGGAAACAGAAGATTTTAGAGAGAAAAGAAGATTAATTGAGGAATTAAGAAAGGATAGGGAAGAAGTAAGAGCAAAGCTTCAGCAAGTTCGTGAGCTAAAAAGAGAAAAAAAGGAAGTAATTCTAAAAGAAAATGTTGAAAAATTAAGAAAAAGATTTGAACAGCTTCCTGCAGAAAAGAGGGCAAGAATCAAAAATATTCTAAAAAAAAGAATGCTTGCAATCAAAAGAGAAAGAAGAGTTTATGAAATAATTGATTCAGAAACAAACAAACAAAAGAAAACAACAGAATTTGCTATTGTAGTTCCACAAAGCAACGAATCAGTGGAAATTGTTGAAGAAATCCCAAAATCAGTTGCTCAAAACACTAACCAAGTCTCATTTTCTGATGAGCCTGAAATTATTGAAAATGATCCAATCGTTAAATGGCAGTTTAACTCTGTTTCGGAAGAAAAAGAAGTTAGTTATAGTATCGATGGGGAAGTTAATGATTTAGCAACAACTGTTGTTGTAGCAGGTGAAGAAGAAATAACAGAGGAAAAGGAAGAAATTAAAGAAGAGGGAATCAAAAAAGAAACCAAGTCGCCTCAAGTAATAATTGAAAGAGAAAAAATTGAAAGAGAAAAACAAAGTCTATTAAAAAGATTTTTTGAATCATTAAAAAAATTATTTGGTAGATAATTATTCCAACAATTTTATCATTTTCATTCCCTTTACTTTCATCAATCTTTTTATAATATTTTTTAAATGCTCTAAAGAATCAATGCTGATAATAAATTCATCTCTTGCGTCTTTTCCAATTGTTTTTGCTTTTGCAGATACAATATTTGTTCCAGTAGTTCCTATTGTATTTATTATATCAGCAAGCAATCCAACTCTGTCGTGGGCAATTACTTCTATTCCAATGTTTCCAGAAGAATAATCAAGCCATTTTATTTTTAATCTATCTTTTATATTTTTCTTAAAATTAGGGCATCCTGTTTCATGAATTGTTGCTACTCCTTTAGTAGTTGCTATGGCTCCTGTATCTTTGGTTGGAAGAGGATTGCAGCATTGTGCATAATGAATCACAAGTGATTTTAAATTTTCAATTTCAATTAATTCTACGTATTTGCTTTTTGTTTTTTCAGATGTTGCTTTTAATTTGGGAGCTAATTTTCTCTGTAGCTGAAGTGCTCTTCTGATTTTTCCAATTGCCTTTGTAGTTTTTGTGAATTTTAGCCAGTCAGAACTAGGCACATGATCTTTTTTTGTTATTATTTCTACAACATCCCCGTTTTTTAGTGGATATCTTAATGAAACAAACTTATCATTTACTCTTGCTCCTGTGCATTTGTCTCCAATATCACTGTGAATTGCATAAGCAAAGTCAACAGGAGTTGCTTCTCGTGGAAGTTCAATTACATCTCCTTTTGGTGTAAAGCAGAAAATATTCTCTTGAAAGAGGTCTTTTTTTAGTGTTTCAATAAATTCAAGTGGATGTTTTGTATTTTTTTCAATTTCAACTATTTCTTTTAACCAAAACATCTTTTTATGAAATTCTTTATCTCCTTTTTCTCCTTTATATTTCCAGTGAGCAGCAATTCCTTCTTCTGCATTTTCATCCATCTCTTTAGTTCTTATCTGGAATTCTATTGGAGAACCTTCATCACTAATTACTTTTGTGTGCAAAGATTGATAACCGTTTGGTTTTGGATTTGCAATGTAATCTTCTAATTCATTTGGAATCGGTCTCCAAGTGTTGTGAATTATTCCCAAAACTTCATAACACTCTTTTACTGTTTTTGTTATTATTCTAAGCGCGATTAAATCATAGATTTTTTCTACTGGCCTGTCTTTTGCTTGCATTTTTCTATAAATGCTGTAAATGCTTTTTGCCCTTCCTTTTACTTCAGCTTTTATATGGTTTTCAGCAAGCGAACTCTCTATGATTTCTTTTATCTCATTTATTTTTTTCATCATATGTGGTCTACTAAGGATAAGTCGCTCTTCAATTTCATTATAGATTTCAGGCTGTAAAAATTTCATTGAAAGATCTTCTAATTCATTTTTTATTTTAATTAGGTTTAATCTGTATGCAAGCGGGGCATAAATTTCAAGAGCTTCTTTTGCGATTCTTCTTCGTTTTTCTTGAGGAAGATATTGTAAAGTTTGCATGTTGTGCAAACGATCACAGAGTTTGATAAAGATAACTCTAATGTCTTTTGCAGTTGCAAGAAGCATCTTTCTTATTGATTCAACTTTGCCATGTTCTTTTGCCTTTCTCTTCATATTGCTAATGTTTGTTACACCATTAATTAGCATTGCAACTTCTTCGCCAAATTGCCTCTTCAAATCTTCTTTTGTGTACTTGCTTTCTTCAACAACATCATGTAATAAGCCAGCTGCAATTGTTTCAGCATCCATGCCAAGTTGTGCAAGATAGTATGCAACAGTAAGAGGATGATTAATATATGGCTGACCAGAGGCTCTTTTTTGTTCTTTGTGAATTCTTGCAGAAGTTTCATATGCTTCTTTAATTAGATCAATATTTCCTCCAACATGGTGCCTTCTGAATTCCTCAAGAATTATTTCTATTTTCATTTTGAATATGAATGCACCAGTCGGGAGCTTCAACGTAAGGGAAATCCCTCACACATATTTGAATTCTCGAAGCCACGCAATTTGTATGACTTTCCCGAACAAACAGCTTGGAAGGCTGTTGTGCTACCGTTACACTACTGGTGCATAAGAGAAAGGGCATAAATCTTCTATTTAAACTTGACTTTTCTTATTAGAAAATCAAGCATGTTAACTATTAGTTAACTTTGGGTTGCTCGCTAAAATTTCTTTTACTTTCTTAAAATCGTCTTCCATGATTTTGCGCTTCTCTGGCGACATTCCTGAATAAAGCAACACGGCGGGATGAAACATTGGAATTATTTTCATGCTGTTCTTTTCCACGACTTGTCCATGAAGATCAGTTATCCCTTTTTTTGTTTCTAACATATACTTTGTAGCAAAATTTCCGAGAGTAATGATTACCTTTGGCGCAAGAATTTTAATATGAGTATCGAGGCGGTTTCTACAATTTCTTAATTCTTGTGCAGTAGGATTTCTGTTGTCTGGCGGTCTGCATAAAATTGTGTTTGTAATATAAACTTCCTCTCTCTTCAAACCAACACTCTCAAGTAGCTGATTAAGAATTTGTCCAGATTTGCCAACAAAAGGCTCATTTTTTTTATCCTCCCAATTGCCAGGCGCTTCGCCAATTATCACTATCTTACATTTATCTGGATTCCCAACACCAAAAACTACATTCGTTCTATTAACTACAAGCTCTGGACATCTTGGACAATTAAGATATTCATCTTGTAACACTTTAAGTGCAGCTGCCTTTTCCATACTTCCAGAAAGCCCATTACCTTTATATATTTTAATGAGGTCAATATAATATGCCAGAAACCATACTTTTACTATGTGCCCATTCGGATGATGAAGTGCTTGGGGCAGGCGGCACAATAGCTAAATTAGCAAAAGAAGGCAAAAAAGTAGTCAATGTTATTTTTTCTTATGGAGAAAAGTCTCATCCATGGTTGAAGACAGAAGCAATTAAAAAAATAAGGGAAAAAGAAGCAAAAGAAGCAGATAAGTTAATTGGTTGCAAAAAAACAATCTTCTTTGATCTTAAAGAAGGAAAGTATCTTGCTCATGAAAAAGAAGCAATGAAAAAAGTAATGAAGATACTAAAAAAAGAAAAGCCAACAAAGATTTTCACTCATTCTTATGATGATCCTCATCCTGATCATAGAGCAGTTTTCAAAATTGTCATGCAAACTATCAGTAGATCAAAACATTCCTGTGATGTTTACATATTTGATGTGTGGAACCCATTTACAATTCGTCAAAGAAATCTCCCAAGATTATATGTTGACATTACAAAAGAATTTCCTCTTAAAGTAAAAGCCTTGAAGCAATTTAAAAGTCAAAAAGTGACAATGATCTCTTTGCTTTGGAGTGTTTACACAAGAGCAATTAATGCAGGCCTTCATGTAGGTGCCCTTTATGGAGAAAGATTTTACAAAATAAAATGAAAAAATCAATTTTTTCAAGTTTTAGAATTAATTGAAAGGTGTTTGAAACAAATGACAAAACTATTAATTGCAA
>JAWCRX010000050.1:0-5894 GCA_038869035.1 Candidatus Woesearchaeota archaeon
ATCTTTTTTTATCAACTCTATCATATTCTACTTCGCTGTCAATTCCTGTTTCTTTTTTAAGAACTTTCTGCAGATATTTGGAAATTGAAACAGCAGCATCACAATTTTTTATACTTTTGTTTGTGAAAAAATTGAACAATTTCATATAACTTCTTTCAGCAAAGCTTTCAAATAGTTCAGGAGTGGCAACTCCATGATTATGAAAGACAAATTTTACACCATAATTATTTTTTGCCTTTGCTGCAATAAGTGTCATTGGATAAAAATGAGCGATTGCAACATCACAATCTTTTATTGCTTCAATGCCTTTCTCAATTTTTTTCCTCCAGAAAAAGAAAAACAATCTCTGTATTCTTTCGAAAAAAGGATTTTTCGGCAAACCAAGTTGCATTATTTTTGCATGCTTGCTTTTCATCTCTGCCTTTAGGCAAAGAATTTTTACTTCATGACCTTCTTTTTTTAGCTGCTCCGCCTGCAAAGCCACAACTCGGTCTATTCCTGAAAAATGCGAAAATGTAGGTGTTAATATGGCTATTTTCATAAAACTAATAAGGAACATGCTTTTAAAAATCTAATGAAGATAAGGTAAGGTTGCGTTTGTCAGAAGGCTTGCTGCAACTGCATGACCTTTTTTGTTCCAGTGCAAGTCCTGTGGCAAATAGCTTTCTTCATTAAGTTGATCTACAGGATCAACCACTTTTATATTAGTTTGTTTTCCAAAATCTTCTATAAATTTTCTAACAGTGTACCTATTAAGTTTAGTATTTGGAAAAATCTTTATTGCATTTTCATAGTATCTGTCCGATACATCTTCTATTGGGGGGATGTATAAAATTATTAAGGGAATTTCTTGCTTATTTGCCTCTTTTATAGTTTCATTTAATATTATTTTTATTTTGTTTTCTTCAGTATAATATTCCTCGAGTTCTCTTGTAAAAAATGGAGAATAATGTATGGCAAATACTCCGATCTCTATCAACAATTTATCAATCCAAGGATTTTGCATAGCTTTTATTATCAAATAGTTATATAGATGAGAATTTTTTGCAAAGAATTTCTTGACTCTTGTGTTTACTGGAGGTTTTTCAAATGGTTTCTCAATCACTTTATTGTCACTTATTTCTAATAAGTCAGTGTCTTCTATGTCATTTCCTCCAAAAAACCCAATTATTATCATGTTAGGCTTGTAAACAGGAGCCATTTTTTTTACGACTAAATAATATTGATCAGGATAATAGCCTATTACTCCAGTATTTATCACCTCTGTATCATATCCAAGGTCGTTTAGATTTTTTTCAAGCACTGCAGAATAAGTTTCATTGTCTTCTACCCCCTTTCCAAAAGTAAAAGAGTCTCCTATCGTCATTATTTTATACTTAGCGTTTTCTCTTAACTCTTCTCCTCTAAAACCATCTTTGTTTATTTTGAATTTTGTAAAAAAGTCCTTCTCGTTCTCTGCGATTATTACTCCAGAAAAACCGGGACGGTTTCTCCATTTAAATACAGGATCAAATTCCTCTCTTTCAAGACTTTGAGGATAGAAGAATCTAAGAGAAATCTCAAGTACTAACAAAACAAAGATAATTGAAATGATGCTTGTTAAAATTCCAAACAAAATGTGTTTTCTGTTTGATTTTTTCATTCAGATAATTCCTCTTAGATGCATCCATTTTAATCTTAAAACAGCAGTATACCCTTTCCAGAGCTGTTTCATTCCTAATTTTGAACTTCCTGCTTCTCTTTCTCTGAAGACAATAGGAACCTCGCATATCCTAAAGCCTTTTAGATGTGCTCTATACAATGTCTCTTGGACAATGTCTGGGCCCTTTGCAGTAAAATGAGGCAAATCTATGCTTTCAAGTACTTTTCTTCTAAACGCTCTGTAGCCAGAGTTACAATCTTTTACCTTTAATCGAAATAGAAGCCTGATGTAAAGATTTGCTGCCCACGTTATGAAGCATCTTCTTAATGGTCTTTTGATTTGTTTCCCTCCTTTTACAAATCTCGAACCCAAAACCATGTCACATTCCTTTAATTTTGCAAGCAAATGAGGAATGTATTTTGGATCATGGGAAAAGTCAGCATCCATTTCTATAATGTAGTCTGCTTTATGTTTTATACACCATAAAAATCCCTCTCTTCCTGCTTTTCCTCTACCTTTGTCTTCTGTTCTAAGCAATAAATGCACTTTTTTATTTTTATTTCTTATTTTTTGCACTTTATGCGATGTGCCGTCAGGAGAGTTATCATCAACAACTAAAATTTCTAAACCATTAATTTTCAATCCAAGAATTTTTTTGATTAATTTAACAATATTTTCTTTTTCATTGTATGTTGGAATCATAACTAAGGTTTTCATTTTTTTCTTGCGATTGCTACTATTTCATCTACAGAAAGAGTAAAGCGCATTCTTTTAAAAATTCGATCCAAATAAAGCTTTTTCATAATTTTTTGTGGGAACTGTCCAAAATAAGTTGAACCTTTTATAATAACTGTTGCAAGATTTCTAACTCTGCCTATTGTGCCAATATGAAGAGGACTAAAGCCAGATTTTCTTAGTAGTATTGACATTGTTTTAGGGGTGAAATAGCTTAGGTGCTCATCTGGTTTATAATGAATCCACCTTTTTCTCGTTAGTTTTCCCATTGTGCTTCCTGCATTTGGTGTGACAAGAAATATTATGCCTTTTTTCTTAAGCAATCTGTTTGCAATTTTCATCGTTTTTACTGGATCTGTTACATGCTCTATTAAATCATTCATCACTATGATGTCGAATGGTGCTCCCGAGATTTTGTTTTTCTCTATGTTCGCAACTTTAACATTCAGACCTTTTTTCTGTGCTACAGAAATTGCCTGTTTATTTATGTCTATGCCTTGTCCTTCAAAGTTCTCTTCTTTTGCTGTTTCAAGAAAAGTTCCAATCGAGCACCCAATATCGAGAAGTTTTCCTCTTTTTTTGTATTTTTTAATTATCTTTATTCTTTTTCTAAACGTTTGTTTGTCTTCTTCAAAATGCTCTTTGTAATAAGGAACTGGTGAAATTTTGTTTGCGTTATAATTTGCAACAAGCTCTCTTTGTGTCAAACGTGGATTAACATAGACCAAACTGCATTTTTTGCATTTTACTATGTTAAAGCCTTGTTTTCTGAATAGAAAGTCATAGTTATCGGCTTTGCAGAGATTGCATCTTGTATATTCAACATTCATGACATTAAAACATTAAATTTGTTTATAAAGATTATGAATACTATAAATTTAAATAGAGAATAAAATAACTTTTATCATGGATAAAAAAGTAGAATATGGCATTCTAGCTTTAATTTGGGCAACAACTTTTTATCTTTATTTATTGCCAGTTTCCGATCTTCCTTTTGGAGATGTTGATGCTTCAACCCATTTTTCTATTGCAGATACAATGTTCACAAATGATCAAAGCATATACTGGCTTCCTTACCAGATAAATGCTACTTATGGTTTTGCTTCAGGAGGAAAAATATGGTATCCTCCACATTACCATCTTGATGCTTCCCTTATTCAATTATTCAGTAATGAAAGAATAATTGGCTTCTTTTTTTTCACAGCATTTACTTCTTCATTAATTGTTCTTAGTATGTTTTTATTTGCAAGGCATCTCTACGGTTTTTTGACGGCTACAGTTGCAACTTTGTTGGCTGCTTTTTCAGCAAGAGACATTCTTGTTTATTTTTTTTCTCAATGGCCACAGGCGATTTCTTTTTTTTATGTTCCTGCATTTTTATACGTACTTTACAGAGCATTGCATGAGTACGAAAACAGAAAGAAATACTCAATCATAGCAGCCTTAATTTTAGCCTCTCAATTTTTTTTCCATCCTCAAGGATTTATAACAAGTGGCTTGATTGGCATAATTTACATTGCAATAATTTCTTTTAAGGAAAAAAAACTCCCTTTTTCACTAAAGGAATCAGTTATTCCAATTTCATTGCTAATCATTCTAATTCTTTTGTTTATTCAATTTCCTCTTTCTGCAGGAGAAAAAAAACAAGAAGCGGCTTCATTTGCAAGATTGTTTTCTTGGTATGCTGATTATTCAAAATATTCAGGGGAATATCCACAAAGTTATTTTTCATACTCTTATTCACATGGAATATGGACCTTGCCTTTTTTAGTTCTTGGACTAATTTACATCTTATACAGAAGAAAAAATCAAGACATAATGATGTTAAGCATATTAATTGGTTATTATATCATTACACATCTCGATGTCATTGGTTATCCTGGAAGAGTGCCAAGATTTTATCAACTGGAGAGTTTAGTTTTCTATCCACTTATTGCAATAGGAGCAATTTTAACGATTCCTTCTTTCTTTAAGCAATACAAAGAAAAAACAAAAGTAGCTTCTTTTTTTATTATTTTAATTTTAATACTTTTCTTTAATGCACCTCAAGCTTACAGTTCTCTAAAGAACGCGCAACCATTACCATACAGAATTACTCATGAACAGCTTGAACTAGCAGAATGGCTTAATAATAATGTCCCTGAAAAGGGAGAAATTGGTTATATAGGAACTACAAGTCTTTCAAAAATAAAATGGTTAAGACAACTTTCACAGAGATTTGTCAAAAGACAAGAAACTTCAGATACAATTCCTAATTTTATTATAATTGATGGTTCAGATCTTGGTTATTTAAATGCTCAAAACGAGTTACAGCAACTCAAGCAAATCGAACAATCTTTTAATTTAACTCCAATATATAATAAAAACAACATAAAGGTGTATAAAATTGGATAAAAAAATAATTTTTAGTGTAGCACTGCTAGTTTTATTACTTAGTGTCACTATTTTAGGTATTTCAGGTGTAAAAGCATCATTAATTTTGGTTTTAATATTTTTTATTCCCTTAGCTTTACTACTATCAAAATTAAATTTTTTATCAGAAGAAAGTATCATATTGGGAATTTTTGTTTCACTGGGGGTTATTCCAACAGTTATTTATTATCCAGGATTAATTTTCTCGCTAAGAGTTCTTACTATTATTACAGTGCTTATATTACTCTCTGCTCCATTTGTTCTGAGCAAAGCTAATTTCTTTTCAGATAAAAAATAGAGCAAGCAATTATTAAACTCACCATAGAGATTAGTTCTCCAAAATAAAATTCTTTTGGCCTGTATTCAAACACTATTTTTTCCTCTTTTGGAGAATACACTGAACTAATAACACCATTTGTTCTATAAATCTTTAATTTATCTTTATCCTGCTTAGCTTCCCAACCAGAATAGATAGAAAATGTGTCGCTTAATACAATCCATCCTCTTTTTGCATCTAGTTCAAGCTTGTCTCTTCCTCTTTTGAAACTTATCTCAAAGAATTGCTTGTCAAACTTTGAGAATATTTCTTCTATTGTAAGATTTTTATTAAATATGTCTGGAAACACTATCCCGCCTTTTTTTGAGTAATCTGATAAAATATTGATTTCTTCTTGAGATAGTCGCTTCCCAACAATGATTGCATCATATTTCTCCAGATTTTCATCTTCTATGCTGGCAAGAGAAACAACAATTGTGCTGGAAAGATTAAATTTGGAATGAGCAAGAAGACTATAAGTAATTTGCATGTTGTTTTTATCTTCACTATAAATTAATATTGCACTTTCTACATTTCTATATCTTGGTAAATATGCAAGATTTTCATAAAGGTAGTCTGAATTTTTAGGATCTTGTTTTATCAACTTAAGTTTTTCATTCTCCAACGCTTTTTTGCTGTAAATATATTTGGTGCTTAATAATCCAAGGAGTTCTTCAGTCCTGTAAGATTTTGCAACTTGCTTAAAAACAAAAAACGGAACAGAAAATCCATTTCCATGTATCCAATCTGCTAATTCTATATTCTTTTCTGCAAATCTTATTTGTGTTA
>JAWCRX010000051.1:0-5814 GCA_038869035.1 Candidatus Woesearchaeota archaeon
GCCCGTAATAATGCGGATGTCGTTAGTACATTCCCTCCAACCAAGAAGTTGTGTTATCCCATCGATCCCAATTGGAATTGTTGCAAGAATAAGGATCCAAATGGGTAATATTTTTCTGCTTTTTGTGTCAATGAAAAATGGAAAAATAATCTCAAGAAATGTAGATGATTATAGAGCAATGTTAAAAGCGAGGGAAAGTGCAGACTATCAAAATGAATACTCTAAAGAAAAAGCAGAACATGAATTAATTGTTGCTGAAGATTTTGTTTTAGCAATCAAGAAGGTGGTAAAATTATGACAGGAATCTTCAAGGCATATGACATCAGAGGAATTTATCCTTCTGAGATCAATGAAGCAATTGCATACAAAATTGGAAGAGCTTTTGTTCGTTTTATTAAACCGAAAAAAGTAGTTGTTTGCAGAGACATTAGATTAAGTTCTGGTTTATTGACAGAAGCTCTTATAGAAGGAATACTACATGAAGGAGCAGATGTCATTGATATTGGAGAAGGAAGTATTCCATACTTTTATTTTGCTCTTGCCCATTATAATTATGACGCAGGAATTATGGTAACAGCTTCCCATAATCCTCCGGAATATAATGGCTTTAAGATATGTGGCAAGGGGACAAAGATAATTGGTTATGAAGATGGCATAAACAAAATAGAGGAGATATTTCATAAGGATGATTTTGACCAAGGAAAAAATGCAAATATTATGGAAAAAAAGGATGTCTTTAATGACTATAAAAAATTCATCTTAAGTAAGGCAAAAGAGCTTCCTAACTACAAGATTATAATTGATTATAGCAATGGAGCAGAGACATTGATAACTCCAAGAATTTTGCTTGATACAAATCTAACTGTAATAAACATAAACCAAACTCCAGATGGAAATTTTCCAGCTCACGGTCCAGATCCTACAAAAAAAGGAGCTTTAAAACAACTTTCTCTTGCTGTAAAGGAAGAAAAAGCTGATTTTGGATTGGTTGTTGATGGCGATGCAGACAGAGTTATTTTTGTTGATGAAAAAGGCAAGGAAGTAAGGACAGATATCTTGCTTGCTTTTTTAGCAGATGAGATACTTAAAAGAAAAGAGGGAAACACATTTGTTTACGCAACAAATTGTTCAAGAATTGTAAAAGAAATTATAGAAAAACATAATGGAACTACAATAAAATCAAGAATAGGAAGAGCATTCATAAGAAAAAAATGTGAAGAAAACAACGCAGATCTGGGTGGAGAACTTTCCGGGCATTATTTCTTGAAAGAATATTTTTTTGTTGAAAATTGGTTGCTTGTTTTGTTTAAAATTGCAAGATACATTTCTGAAGAGAAAAAGCCTTTTTCAGTTTTATTAAAAAAATATCAGAAATATAAGCAATCAGGAGAAATAAATTTCAAAGTTCTTGATAAAGAAGCGATTCTTGAAAAGGTAAAAAAGAAATATGACAATGGAAATATTGATGAACTTGATGGTGTCACAATAGAATATGATGATTGGTGGTTTAATTTAAGACCATCAAATACGGAACCATTGATAAGATTAAATGTGGAAGCAAAAAACGCTTCTTTGCTAAAAAAACAATTAAGAAAGATATCAGAGATAATAAAAAATAAAGACTCACATCTTTGATATTCAAAAAAGAACACAATTTTCTAATTGATAATGTTCTTTTCTAAAATAGAAAAAATAATAAAAGACAAATAATTCTTTTTTCTTATGAAATGGGTGACTTATTTCCTCATTGTAATTCTGTCAATTAATTATGCTTATGCTGAATCTATTTCTGGCACTTATAATGAAGGTGAAACAGTAACTGTTAGCGGAAGAAATATAGAAATAGAGAGAATAAGTGAGGAAGAGGCGATCATTTTGATTGATGGTAACAGTGTTTTTCTCAAAGCAGACAGGGAAGATCTAAAATTTGGTGTTTTATCAAAAATGTCTGAACCAAGATTTTCAAAAACTGGTAAAAGCTATGCTCGTTTTGAATTTACAACATATGCAACTTGTGGCGATGGTGTTTGTGATTCAAAATATGAGAATGCCAATATTTGCTGTCGTGATTGTAAATGTAGAAATGAAAATTTTCTTTGTATAGACAATTATTGCATTGATCCAAAAACAAGTGAATGCATTTATGACAAAGATTGCAAGGGGGAATTTCTAAACTATACTTGTGTTGGAAGAAAATGTGCAGGAACTCCAAGAAAATGCATTTATTGGGAAGTAAAAGAAGCTGGTCCAAAAGATGGCTGTTGTATTCCCGGAACTGAAGCAAAAAAAGATCCTGATTGTTATGAATGCGAATTAGACAGAGAATGTGATGATAAAGATGAATGCACCAAAGACAGATGTGAGGAATATGTATGCACCCATTCGCCAAAAGGATGTAAATTAGAAAATGGGACTTGTTTTAGATTTGAAGATACTTTTGAAGAAAAATTTTGTGATCCTGAAGACGGAACATTTAAGGAACTAAAAGAAATAGGGGAAAAATGCAGAAAAAAACATGAGTGCAAAAGCGACTTTTGTCACGATTACACTTGTGCAGACAAAGATTTAGTTCTTGGCACAGGAAAAAAGAAAGCAGTTGAAAAGAAAGAAGAAGTTAAAGAAGAGGAAAAAGAAAAGACAAACATTACAGCAGAGCAAAAAGAAACAAAGCCAAACATTTTCACAAGATTTTGGAGTTGGTTGACAAGTTTATTCTCACAAACATTTCAATAAACAGATTTTTTGACAGTGTCAAATTAAGCTAACAAAGTTTGCTGTCTGCAAAATATAAGTTTAGATTATTTTGCTATATTGAGCACAGATTTCCGCTAACCTTATAAATTGTCTAAAAGTCGCACTTTCTATGGGAATAGAGCATTTAGTTTGGGAGCCGGGCGAAAGACAGATCATAGAACCAACACTAGAACACTGTCATCCATGTTATTTTAAGGGTGGAAAAAGAGTGGAAATTGACTTCACAGAATTTACAAGAAATTACTGGGAAGCAGCTGGAGAATTAGACAGAAAAAATATCATTCTTTCTAAAAAATTGGCAAAAAAATCTCTTTCAGATGTTGTAAGAATGGTTGCAAGATTGGGAGAGCACCAAAGAGCTATAATTCCAGCAAGCATTGAGATTGTTCCTGAAGATTTTGATACAAGAAATTGGTTAAAAAGACATGCCACAAGAATTCATATTGCAAATCATCACAGAGGAGATATACAAAAAATAATGCAACAAGGACCGGGTCCATATGAAGCCTTTTGTGAAGCTTTTGAAAAAGAAAAACAAAACTTCTCAGATAGAAGAATTGCTGGAGTGCAATGGCGGGGAGTAATGGCTTCTGATTATAGAAGCAGAGTTGCTTTACTTTCTGAGTGGATAAAAGGAGCTGAGATGTTTTATGAACATGTAGAAGGTGAATATGTTATAGAATCAGATAAAGCAAGATTTGGAAATAAACAAAAGTTTGCTCAAGGCAAATCCAGATTAAACTTAAGACTGCAATCTGTTGCTCGTCCAGAAAATCCTCTTTATAAAATGCAATTCAGAAGTGTTCCGGTTGTATGGAAAAATTTAAGCGACAAATATCATCTGGCAGTTTGGAGAAATATAGAAATTAGAAGTAGCATAGATCTGATCATCCATGATGCTGAACACCAAGGAACAGATGATATAATATTTGGAAAACACGATTCATGTGGATTCTTTGATTTGCGTTATGAGCATAGAAAAGCGCCACTTGGATTTTATGTAGCAAGAGGCCCATTTTTTTTACCAACAGAAAACTTGTATGACTTTTGGATGACTTTGTTAACAAAAACATTGCGGGAATACAGAGATAATAAAGGAAAACTAAAAAGAAGAAGCCTTTCAGATACAGAAAAAGAAGTTTTAGTATGTCTTTATGCAATAAATAATGGCTTTGAAAACAGTTTTTCTACTTCAATAGTGCCTCCCTCTTATTTGGGGAAAAAAAGAGAGCTATATGTGCAATTTCACCCACAAGTCAAACAATAGCAAAAAAATTCTAAAAATTTTTGTGCCTTTGAAATCTATGATTTCAAAAGCTTTATAAATCCCCTTCAAAATCCCCTTCTTAGCGAGAGATAAGAGGGAGAATCCCCAGAGAATTCTCCTATTGATGTCGATATTGGCAGTCATAGGAGAGGGATTGAGTGAAACGAAATCCCTCACTAACAACGGCTGATAAGGCGTTAAACCTTATTTGGGGATAAAATAATGAAGAAAAAAGTCAAACCATTGTTACCAAGTTTAAAGGAAAGAAAAAGATATCTTGGTTTCAAAGTAATAAGTAATGAAAAAATAACTGACTCAGAAGCTGTTTCTCGCGAAATTTGGGAAAAAGTTTTGGAAAATATGGGTACATTTGAAGCAGCAAAAGCAGGAGTCTGGGTTTTATCTGAGTCATACGATAAAAAAGACCAGACAGGAGTAATAAGAGTAAACAACAAATATGTTGATCAACTAAAGGCATCTTTGATGTTTGTTGAAAAAATAGAAGACAAAGATGTTGTGATAAAATCAATAAATGTTTCAGGTATGCTAAATAAAGCAAAAAGAGTGAGATAAAATGCCAGAAGAAAACATGCAAGCAATGCCACATCAATTAATGGGTTATGACAGAGCCATAACAATGTTTAGTCCAGATGGCAGACTATTGCAAGTCGAATACGCTAAAAAAACAGTTCGCCAAGGCTCAACAGCAATTGCATTACAGTGTAAAGATGGAGTTGTTTTTGTAACAGATAAAAGATTAGTCGACAAATTAGTTGTGCCAGAATCAGTTGAAAAAATTTTTCAAATAGATGATCATATTGCTGCAACAGCATCAGGAATATTGTCAGATGCTCGTGTCTTAATTGAAATTGCACAATTAAAAGCACAACAGCACAGAGTTACGTACAATACTCCAATTGATACTTTAAGTATTGTAAAAAGTATTGCAGACATAAAGCAGACATGCACTCAGTCTGGGGGTTTAAGGCCTTTTGGAGTTTCAATTTTGGTTGCAGGAATTGACGAAGACGGCTCAAAATTATTTGAGACAGATCCAACAGGAATTTATTTTCAATACAAAGCGACAGTTATAGGTGAAGGAGAGCCAGACGTTGAAAAAATATTGCACAAAGAATACCATGATGAAATAACTGTTGATGAAGCATTAAAAGTTGCAGTAAGAGTATTGATAACAGCTCTTGGTGAAACATTCACAGTTGACAGATTGGATGTTGCTTATATATTAACAAAAGAAAAAAAATACAAGAGACTTAACAGAGAGGAAATCGAGAAAATCTTTAATGAAATAAAAAAGAAAAAGAAATGAAATGGTAACAGTTGATAAGGCAGTCGTAGCACGACTAAAATCTCATGGGTTAAACTTTGAGATCCTAGTTGATTGTGAGAATGCAATCAAAATTAAATATGGCCAAGCTCTCGAGTGGAGAGATGTTTTGGCTGTCGAAAAGATTTTCTCCGATGCTTCAAAAGGAATTATTGTTCCTGAAGTCCAATTAAGACAGGTATTCAATACACTTGATCCAAAAGAAGTTGCACTTCAGATAATAAAAAAAGGTGAAATTCAGCTGACAGCTGAATACAGAGAGCGTTTTAGAGAGGAAAAAAGAAGGCGCATAATAAATGAAATTCATAGGAATGCTGTCGATCCTAAAACAGGAATTCCTCATCCTTTGTCAAGAATTGAGGATGCAATAAGAGAAGCAAAAGTCAAAATTGATGAGTTTAAGCCTGTAGAAACGCAAATTGAAGAAATCATTAAAAAACTAAGGCCG
>JAWCRX010000052.1:0-5671 GCA_038869035.1 Candidatus Woesearchaeota archaeon
CAGGAAACAGTAGAATGGCTGACATTAGAGGAAGCCTTAAATAGGAATATTTCTGCAAAAGACAAAGCAATTATAAATAAACTAAAAAAATTAGAAAATGGCAATACATAAGGATCAAAGAGTTGGAGTTTTTGTAGATGTGCAAAACTTGTATTATTCTGCAAAGCAATTTTATGGTAAAAGAGTCAGCTTTTCCAATATTTTAAAGGATGCAGTAAAAGACAGAAGATTAGTTAGAGCAATTGCATATGTAATAAAGGCAGAAAGCAAGGAAGAAAATACTTTTTTTGAAGCATTAGAAAGAATTGGCTTTGATGTGAGATCAAAAGATTTGCAAATTTTTTATGGCGGAGCAAAAAAAGGGGATTGGGATGTGGGTATAGCAATGGATATAATGCGAATGGCAGGAAAATTAGATGTTGTAATTCTTGTAAGCGGTGATGGAGATTTTCGCGACTTAATAGAGCATGTCAAAGCTCTTGGTTGTAGAGCAGAAGTTGTTGCATTTGGCAAAAGCGCAAGCAACAGGATTTTAGATGTTGCGGATGACTTTCTTGACTTAGACAAAGATCCAAAAAGATATTTGATAATGAAAGAAGCTTCTCGTTAAAATGGTGCTTGAATTAACTGAAAAAAATTTTGAACAAGAAGTAATTAACAGTAATGTTCCTGTTCTTGTTGACTTCTGGGCAGAATGGTGCTCTCCTTGTAAAGAAATGGCACCAAAATTTGAAAATGTTTCAAAGAAATTTCAAAATAGAATAAAATTTGCAAAACTAAATGTTGAGCAAGCCGATAAAATCCCAGCAAAATATGGGATAAGAAGCATTCCTTGCTTTATTTTCTTCAAAAACGGCAAAGAAGTTGACAGAATTATTGGCTCACAACCAGAAAGCACCTTTGCACAAGCAGTTGAGAATTTATTGAAACATTAAGTCGCATAAATTCCAAAATCAAAAGCACCTTCTTTAGAATCATAGCCAACGAGATTCATTCCTAATATCCATTTTACTGAACTTAATTTCAAATCGTATATCTCATTAATCAATAATTCAGCAATTTTTTCCAAATGAGAGTAAATAGCTACGCCTTCAGGAGTTTGTTTTGTTAAAGAACTTAAAAAATCAGATAAATCTATTCTTAAATAATGTTCACCTTGCTTTTCAAATAAATCCAGCACTATGCCATGTAAAGTGCCTCCATCATAGCCAACTTCTATTTCTCTTTTCTTAAATTCTTTAATTTTTTCGATTGCTTCTGGTCTCATTTTAATGCGTGAAAAAACTTCCCACCGCCCACATAACTAATATTCCAATTAATAATAAGGCAAACTGAATGGATGATTTCTCAAATCTTGTTTCTTTGTGGAGCTCTGGCAATAAATCTGCAACTGCCAGATAGATAAAACTTCCTGCAGCAATTGCAAGAAGCACTGGCTCTGCTAATTTAGTTGCTTGTTCAGCAAAATAAACGAGAGATGCTCCAATTATAGCAGTTAAACCGGATAAGAAATTAAAAAAAAGTGCCTTTGCTTTTGTAAATCCGCCATGCAATAAAATTGCAAAATCCCCTAATTCCTGTGGAATTTCGTGCAAGATTATTGCAATGCTTGAAACTATTCCTAGATTTGTAGAAACAAGAAACGACGCTGCTATAATTGTTCCATCAATAAAATTGTGCAAACTATCCCCGACCAAATTAATATATTTGAATGCTTTAACATCATGCACCTTGCAGACACCCATGTAGTGACAGTGATACCAATAGACATACTTCTCAAGCAAAAAGAAAATAATAATGCTTCCTAAAACAAAAATAAATGCATTTTCTCCGCCATGTTCTGCTGCCTCAGGCAATAAATCTAAAAAAGCAGCTGCAAGCAAAGCTCCTGTTGAAAAGCTTACAAGATAAAATATTGTTGTTTTAGAATATTTTCTATGAAAAAATAAGACAACTGCCCCCACGAAAGAAATTAAGCTCACAACAACAGTCGCAATTAATATATTGGCCAAAACCATGCGATAGTTTTTTAACACTGCCTATATAAAACTATCGTATGAAAAAAGAAACTATTCTTGCTATTGCCATTATTGCCTTGCTATTTCTTCTCCCATTCAAGCTTTTTGCCTACAACATCTACATTTGGCAGCAAATAAACCCTGAAATAGACACTGCAAAAGCAAAGGAGATAATTTTATTTATTAATTATCAAAACGAACTTAAGAGTTTCAGCGAAAAAGAAGTTTCCCACATGAAAGAAGTCTGGGTTTTGTATTGGACATTTAATATGATCTTTTACATCTCACTTTTCACTATTGCTTGCTTCTTTTTTCAAAAAGCCAAAGTTGATTGGATTGGCGCACTAAAAAAAAGTGGAGAAATTCTTCTTGGTATTTCTGTTTCGCTAATTTTATTTGTTTTATTTTTGTTTAATTTTGCATTTACCTTGTTCCATCAGTTATTTTTCAGCAAAAATTCTTGGATTTTTGACAGCAATTCTTTATTAGTCAAAATGTTACCTCAAGAATTCTTTTTTATGATTGCAACAATTATTCTTACAACAATAATTATAGAATCGCTGCTGCTTTTGTTTTACTCACGTTATATTTATAAAACAAAAAATGTAGGATATACAAAAAGAAAGCAATAATATGATTTGTAAAGCAAAAAAGAGGACATAATGCAACTTAAAACACCAATAATAATAGTCAACTTCAAAACGTATCGTGAATCTACTGGGAAAAATGCAGTAAAATTGGCAAGGATTTGTGATTATGTAGCAAAAACAACAGGTAAAAACATTGCAATTGCTGTTTCTGCTCCTGATATTTTCTCAGTAAAAAAAGAAGTTGATATTCCTGTTCTTGCTCAGCATGTTGATGCAAAGGAATTTGGCGCAAACACTGGAGCAATACTGCCAGAAGCTGTAAAAGAAGCAGGTGCATTTGGTACTTTGCTTAATCATTCTGAAAAACAAATCCCAATAAAAACATTAAAGCAAACGATTGACAGATGCAAAGAAAACAATTTACTCACAGTTGTTTGCGCAAAAGATGACAAAGTCAGCGAGAGAATAGCAACACTAAAGCCTGACTATGTTGCTATGGAGCCACCAGAACTAATTGGCGGAAAAATTTCTGTCAGCACTGCTCATCCGGATCTTATCAAAAAAACAGTCGAAAAAATGGAAAAGTATCAAATAAAAACCATCTGTGGAGCTGGTATCCACACAAAACAAGATGTTTCAGCAGCAATTAAATTAGGAACTGTTGGAATATTAGTTGCTTCTGGAGTTGTAAAGCACAAAGATCCTGAAAAAGAATTAAGAGATTTGTGCAGTGTTTTAAGCTAATTTTAACTTTTATTCTTGAGAAATGTTTTTGCTGTTTATGAAGAGAAAAAAATTATTTATGGTTGCATATGTTTTCACAAAAATAACTATCTAACTTCTGCATATAATTTTACTATGCCATAGATGTTATTTGCTGGAGGATCACATCCTGCTTCTGAAGGATAAAAAGAACATTTTACAATTACATCAAACACATAAGTTCCTCGAGGAGTACCTGGAGGAATTTTCACAAGTATGCCAAGTGATTCTTGTTCGTTGTTTTCTATTTCTATTTCTTGAGTATAAAGCACAGATTCCTTGCTAATGATATTTGGCGGTGTTGTGGTAGGGTCTTTTCCATCTGTTACTTCAATTTTAAATTTTGCATTTTCACCCGCCTTGTTGTAAATTCCTAAGCCATACAACCCTGTACCCCCTACATCAATTTGTTTTCTATGAAATGGCACAGCAACTTTTTGCCCTTGTACGAGTAAAGATTCTATTTGCTGCTGCGTTTTTGAGTCAAGCTCAGTACTTAATTCAGTTGCCTGAGTAAATGTCCTTCGCAAAAAAACTATTGAAAGGGAAAAAATAACTATTGTGAGAATTATAGTTACCAAAAAGCCGACAGAAAGTTGCAAGGCTCCCTTATGCGACAACTTCATATTCCTTCACTATTAGCCAGACAAACAATATCAACAATATTGATCCTGATAGCAAATAATAGATGCCTGCAGTGATTGAATTTTCAGAAAGTACTTTGTAAAGGCCAAAAGCCATTACACCAAATCCTAACCAAAGGAATTTATCCAATACTAAAAGCATAATTTGAAACTCTTCAGCAAGTGTTAATCTTTTTTTCTTTTCCATTCTCCACCTCAAGTAACCCTTATGAAGAAGGATTGTCTTGCATAAATATCAGTAGTGGGCAAAACAGATGGTTCTTCAATGTTTCCACAAGGAACATCAGGAGTATCTGATTTGCATACGATTGCTTCGTATAAATAGTCGCCACTCGTAGCAGGTGCAGTAACTGTCACAGGAATTACTTGCGCATCAGTTGGCCCCAAAGGATTGTTTATAGAATTTTCATAGAAAAATGTAACTTCTTTACAATCTACAGCAGGATCTGGAGTTGCTCCTGGTGCTGGCTGTTTTTTGATGCATCTTAAAAATACTCCAAAATTTGGTTTCCCTGCAGAAGATTCTGTATTCATTATTCCTATAATTATATCTGTCGTTTCCTTTCTGCCAAGATTGACTGTTTTAGGAACTGCAAGTTTTTTGTTTCCTGTTCTAAGATCATCAAGAATTTTTTCTCTTATTTCCTGCTGGACTCCTGAAGTTGTTTTTGAAATATCTCCAAACATCTGTCTCACAAATGTCAATCCTAATCCAAGCAAAGTCATAGCAAGAACAACAATAACAATGGCTTCCATTGATAAGCTAAGAGAACCTTTTTTTGATGATCTAAACTCCATCTTGCGCCTCTTTTTTACTGTCATATCAGCCGTTTTTTGCCTTTATAAACTTTACTCTGTTTAAGCCGTGTTGAAAGTCATGTTCAGTTGAAATAATTCCATTGCACTCAACTGCTTCCTGCTTCTTGCAAAGGAGAAATAAGCTCTCACTGGCCAAAATTAACTTTTAGGATTAACCTCTGGTTTATTTTCTTGTCTATAAGAAACATAGAACTTTATTCTTGCATATTCTTGGCCTTCAGTATTTGCTATTATTGTATAAGTATCTTGGCCAATTCCTCTTTTCAAAATTATTGGAAGCGCCTTGGCTTCTTTTCCCTTAAGTAAAATTTTTTGAGCAAAACGTGCTTCCGCTAACTTACCTCCTTCATCTAACACAGTTATTTCAAACTCCTTTTCAAAAGCATCTTTGTTTTTTAAAGCGTAGTATATTATTGGTTCTTCATTTAGATAAAAAACAAACAAATTATGTTGGACTGCGATTAGTTTATCGCTAGTTAATCTGTCAAGAGTTGCCTGTGCAACAAAGCCATTGGCTTCTTCTAATGATTTTTCTATAGTTTCTTTTCCTTCTTCCTCCAAAATATGTTCCACATAAACAAACCACACTGCAACAAATAATCCTATCATAACTAAAATGATCTTTACCAAATTAAATGCAGAAAGTCCTTTTTTCATTTTATGCCAAGCTTCTTCAATTTTCTATGTAATGTTTCGTATCTTAATTTAATTTTTTTGGCCAATTTTGAAATTTCTATGTTAAGATTTTCTTCCAGCAATTTTTTGAAATACTCCTTTTCAAACAACTCTTCTGCTTCTTCCCATTTTATGGGCACAAAAGGAAGCTCTTGAGCAATTT
>JAWCRX010000053.1:0-5602 GCA_038869035.1 Candidatus Woesearchaeota archaeon
CCCTTAAACCAATTCCTTCATCAAAAAATACAAAGTCCATTCTATTCCTGTAAAAATAAGGCTCAGAATAAAAGATTTGAATATTTTCAGACAATTCTATGTTATTATTTCTTAATTCGTTAATTACAAGGTTTTTTTTATTCTCTAATTGAACTTCATAAGAGATATGCTGTGCAGAACATCCTCCACAATCGCCAAAATAAAGACATAATGGTTTGACTTCCATCTTAATCTAGAATATCAACAAGTTCTACATCAAATATAAGAGTTTTGCCTGCTAAAGGATGGTTGGTATCAACAATAATTTCCTTTTCTCTTACTTCTTTTATCTTTGCTGGCCCATTTGAAGTCATTATCATTTCTCCGATATTTGGAGTTGAAATTAATTCTAAAGCATCTTTTTTAACATGAATCTCAATTTCTCCAATTGAAGTAGTTATTTTTTGTCCCTCTTTAGGATTTTGTCTGAATAAAACAGTATCTTTTGAAACTTCAACAACTTCTGACTCCCATTCCGTATCTGGCAATTTGTATTTTTCGCCTTTTTTCACTTGAGCTTCTATTAAAACTAAATTTTCCTTAATTTCTAATACTTTATATCCCCATTCAAGAGCTTCTGTATTGTAAATAACACCAACTTCTGGCTCTTTTTTAAACAATCCTTGAAATTTACTCATTGTAAATTCCATCACTCTTGGAATTTTTGCTGTCCTATTAAGAAGATTTATTCTTGGAATTGAGGTTATTGCTCGAGGATTATATTGGCCATAACCTTTTTCAGGAGGAATTGTCAATGTTTTCTTTTCTCCAACTTTCATTCCAATTATGTCTTCTTCAAATCCTGCAATAACTTGTTTTTCTCCAATTTCAAACTGCAAAGGCTCATAGTTTTTTTGAAGATTAAACATCTTATTTTCTTTTGCAACTTCAATTTTGTTAGTGTCAAAAATTTTTCCATCCTCAAATTTTCCGACATAAAAAACTTTTACTTTATCCCCAACTTCTGCTTTTTTTGCACAAGAAGATAAGAGAATAACAGATAAAATAATTAAAAACATTAATTTCTTCATAAAAACAGGAGCAAATAACTGCTTAAATACCTTTTGATTTTTAGTTGTTCAAATAACAAAAATATTAAAGTAATTGAATAAAGAGAGTATTCCTAAAGCAACAAGAGTTCCTCCTGAATAAAATCTTCTGTTTTTGATGTGATTTAATTTTTTGGCCATATATAATAAAATATATATTTCAAGAGCTGTTGCAATAAAAATTCCAGTGCTCACAAGAAATCTTGCTACTTTTGTATCTAGAATTCCTGCTAAAGCAATTGTATCGTCTACTCTAGTAGCAAAATATCCTGCAAATCCCATTACAAAAGACCACAAAAAAACCATAGATTTCCTGTCATTTCGCAATTAAAATCTTACTCTTTTCTCAACTTTTCCTCTGCAAATAACCTGCTGCTCTCAATAATGCTGTAACTCCTTGGCCTGCAGATATTGCAAACTGATATTCATGAATATCAGCACAGTCGCCAGCAGCATATATTCCTGGACAATTTGTTTCACAATATTTATTAACAACTATATGACCATCTTTATCTCTATCAACCAGAGTACCAAGAAATTCTGTGTTAGGAATCCTTCCTATTTCAACAAAAATTCCTCTTACAGCTATTTCTTTCATCTTTCCATTTTCTTCAAATTTTATTCCACTCACAAATTTGTCACCTATGATTTCCTTAGTATAAGAATTAAAATGAGGAACAACCTTTTCTTTCCTCAAAACTCTCTCTATGAGATATTCATGTCCTCTTAATTCAGGATTTATTGTTATTATGTGAATCTTTTTTGCAATTCTCATTAAAAAGTCTACTGCTTCAAGTGCAGCATCTCCTCCGCCTACAACAGCAACATCCATTTCTTTAAACAAAGGGCCATCACAAATTGCACAATAAGTAACTCCTTTGTTTGCGAATCTTTCTTCACCAGGAATATTTAATTTTCTTGCCCTTGCTCCGCTACAAATAATTATCGTATCAGATTCGTATTCACTTCCATTTGTCTTTATTCTAAAAGTTCCATCTAACTTCTCAACTTTAATCACAGTTTCTTTTCTTACTTCAACATCGTTATACTTCATTTGTTCTTCAAACATTTTTGTAAATTCAATCCAGTTTGTTTTTGTTATTCCAGGATAGTTTTCTATTTCTCCTGCAACACTCATTTGTCCTCCAAATTCTTCCCCAAGAAGCAAATAATCCATTCTTTTTCTTGATGCATATATTGCAGCCGCCATGCCAGCAATTCCTGCACCAATAATTATTGTTTCAAAAACATGATGTCCTTTTTTTATAAATCTTTGAAGTAAAAAAATGATATCTTTCTTTAAACCAGATCGCTTTATTGCAGCTGCAAGATCCTTTTCCTTAAACACATCATTTATCCAAGTTGCAAAATCATTCTTTTTCTCATTGACATGATATTGAAAAGTCTTTTCGTCAATATTTTTTATTTCATCAAGAAGTTCTTTTATTGTAGATGCTTTTCTGCCATTGTTGAAAACAAATTCCTCTGACATATAACCTCTTTTTTGTGTTTGCTATTCTTTCATTATTGAAAAGTCAAGATTTAATATTTCAGACTTTTTCAATCTTGAAAATTGCGAGATTAAATACTCGTACATTAGTTCAATTTTTCATTATTTAAACCTTATCAATGATATTTAGAAGTCCTTTTTGAAGTTCCATATTCAATAGAAGAAGCAAATGAAATTCTTGCATGATAGCCACTACTTTCGCTACCATATTTGTTTCTTTTTTCTGAACTATATTCTGTGGAGACTTCTTTATTTCCAAAAATCATTTCAACATTTCCACCAGAAGTTAGAACTGCTCTCATTCCACAATTGCATTGAATTCCTTCTCCATGACTTTTTATTCCAGCTCCATATTCTGCATGGATTGTTTGATCAGCTGTTTTTTCTTCACTTTTATCCTTTTTTTCTAAGAAATCCTGAACATTTTCTTTTTTATTCAATCTTTCTCTCTCTAATTCTTTTCGAATGAAAAAATCAGGATTTTTTTGTGCCTCATCACAATGTCTTATATGTTCCTGCCATACTTCAGAGTTGATTATTACTTTTTTTCTTCCTTCTTCTACATCTTTATCTGAAATTTTCGCATCTAAATTCTCAGGAATTCGTTGTAATCTCATAATGAATAAACCAAAACAATTATTGCCAATATTGTCCAAACAATATTTTCAAAAACTGCATGCCAACCAAGTGGTCTTTTTATCACTCCACCAAAACATCCGCAATCTTCCATCTTTTTTTGCTTTTTTATTGCAAAGATTATGAAAATATTTGCAACAATCATCATTCCAATAACCAAAATTGCACCATAAACCTCATAGAAATTAAAAAAGAGCATTGCTCCAGCCAAAATTTCAAAAAAAGGATGGAAATAAGCTCCTATCGTTGCTATTTTTACTGGTAAAAGACCATATTGAAGCACTGTTAGTTTAAATTTTCTCAAATCAAATAGTTTCACTACTCCTGCAAAAAGAAAAACAAATCCTAAAATTATTCTAAATACAGTGATAATTATTTCAACTGCCATAACTTAATGAAAACAATAAGATATTTAAACTTGTTCCTCCTCCCAAAAAAATGCAAAGACGTTTTTACACGGTAACAGAAGCAAATTCAATTCTTCCAGAAATCAGAAAACAAGTTATCAGAATTATGAAGCTTAACAAAGTTCTTGATATGCTTGAGGAAATTGAGATTATTCAGGAAGATGATTATGAACACATGGCAACAGTATCAAAGATGAATAAGAATTATCACAAAATTTGTTATAGATTTCATAAAGAAATAGAAATGCTGACAAAAAGAGGAGTAATACTTAGAGATATTGACGAAGGTCTTGTCGACTTTTACTCACTACATGATGGAAAAGAAATAATGCTTTGCTGGAAAATAGAGGAGCCAAGAATTCAACATTGGCATGAATTGGAAGATGGTTTCTCAGAAAGAAGACATGTTAAAGAGCTTGTAAGGATAGAGAAAGACAAAAACAGGTTATAATTTCTTGTCTTTCTAATTTTAGTAGCAGTTAAATAGTTTGCTTTTGTCTGCTGCCAATAACACAAAAAGAATTTAAACGCTTATTCTTTATCTATTTTATGAAAGGATTTATTGTTTATCCTACTTACAGAGTTGAAAATAATAAAGCATATGTTTGGCTTTTTGGAAGACTGGAGAATGGAGAGTCCTTTCTTACAATAAACGAATTTCAGCCATATTTTTATGTTAAAAAAAGCGATCAGAAAAAGCTTCCTGAAGGAAACTACAAAATAGAGGAATCAAATTTTAGCGATTTTGAAGGAAATAAAGTAATAAAAATCATAGTAAATATTCCAAAAGAGGTTCCCGCACTAAGAAAACTATTTGAAGATTCAGACATTATTTGTTATGAAGCAGACATAAGGTTTGCTTATCGCTTTTTGATAGACAATGAAATAAAATGCGGCATAGAAATAGAAGGAGAACATGAAAAAGGAGAATTTGTAGATAGAATTTACAAAGAGCCAAAATTAAAAGGAGCAGAATTTATTCCAAAACTAAAAGTGCTTTCTTTAGATATAGAGACAGAGCCAAATGGAAATAAACTTTATTCAATCGCCATATATGGAGAAAAACTAAAAAAAGCTTTTTTGTTTGGAAAAAAATCAAAAAATGCAGAATGTTTTGAAAAAGAAGAAGATTTGCTTGAAGCATTTAGAAAAGAAGTAATAAAATATGATCCAGACATTATTACTGGATGGAACCTTATAGATTTTGACCTAAAATATCTTGAGGAGAGATTTAGAAAACTAAAAATCCCTTTTGTTTTAGGAAGAACAGAAGACAAATGTGCTTTAAGAATTGAAAGCAACTTCATCATAGATTCAAGAGCAGACTTTCCGGGAAGGGCAGTTCTTGATGGGATTCAACTTCTTAAAACTAATTTTATAAAACTATATGACTATAAACTTGGAACTGCTGCAAAAGTATTTCTAGGAGAAAGAAAATTTGTTAACGAAAAAAACAAAGCAGAAGAAATTAAAGAAATGTATGAGATGAATCCTGAAAAATTAATAGAGTATAATACCAAAGATGCAAAATTAGTTTATGATATTCTTGAAAAAACTAAAATTATTGAGATTTCCATAAGAAGAAGTTTATTGACGGGAATGCAGCTGGAAAGAATTCGCGCAACAATAGCAAGTTTTGACTCTCTTTATCTTGGAGAATGTAGAAAAAGAAATTTAGTTGCAGTTTCTGTCAGAAGCTTTGATCGAACAGAAAGAATAAAAGGAGGCTATGTGATGGAAAGCAAGCCTGGAATTTATGATTATGTGCTTGTACTTGATTTCAAAAGCCTTTATCCAAGTTTGATCAGGACTTTTAATATCGATCCTTATGCTTATGCAACAGCAAAAAAAGAGAAAGAAGTTGTTGAAACTCCAAATGGAATAAGATTCTCCAAGAAAAAAGGAATATTGCCTGAAATTATTGAAAATCTTTGGAAACAAAGAGACAAAGCAAAAAAAGA
>JAWCRX010000054.1:0-5577 GCA_038869035.1 Candidatus Woesearchaeota archaeon
AGCATAGTCGAACTAGATAGATTGCAGTCTAATTTGAAAAAAAGAGGAATAAAAATTACTCAAAAGGATCTTATCGCAGCAAGCATCAAAATAGCCACTAAACATAGAAAAGAGTTATTGGAAAAATTGCCTAAAAAAGACAACACTAAAGAAAACATGGAAAGATTTCTCTCTGGAAAAAAATACGATTTTGGTAAAAAATGGATGGAAGAGATAGATATAACATTTTAAGAAATGCAATTGTTGATTCGAACATATTTATTGCTGCGCGACATAAAAAAGACGTTAATCATGATAAAGCTCAAGAAATAATAAAGAATTTTGCAGAAAAGAAAATTCTTTTCTTTTTTACAACAAACTATGCTTTGGTTGAGGCTATTAATTTCTTTATGAAAAAAGTCGAATTTAGCGAAGTATTGCAGATTTACAAGGATTTGTGTGAATCGGAAAGGATCAAAGTAATTTATATAGATGAATTAATGAAGTTAAGAATTGAAGAATTATTTGAAAAGTATAAAACGCTTTCTTTAACAGATTGTTCATTAATAGCAGTATCAGAAGACTTGAATGTTAAAAATATATTCTCTTTTGATATTGGCTTTGACAAAGTAAAATCAATCAACAGAAAAGAAGAAATTTAGATTTTTAAGCTGCAACAGCTTCTTTTTTTGACAGCATTCTGTCAGTTTCAAGTTTTGTTATGGTATTATCCATCTTTATTAGCTCTTTTACCCAGGTGTTCTTTGTATTTAATTTGAAGAGTTTTGCATTTCCTATTTTTCTTGTCCGAATGACTATTTGCTTTTCAACAAGTTTTGGCCATATTTCGGAAAAGGCAGTCCAGCCAACACCTGAATTCCTTGCTATTTCTGTCATGCTGTAGTCAATATCTCTTCCCTCGATAAGAAAATCTAATACTCTGATGAGAGGGTAATCTCCGAAATACTCCACAAATACGCTTTTTTCTTCCATTTCAAGATAATAGTTAATATTAGTATATAAACATTTCTATTTTAATAACCTTGACTATTAAAACGAAAACTATAAATGTAACAACTCCTTTTTGGAGATTATCATGGATGAAAGACTTATCATTAAGAAATTTATTGTGAGAAAATTGTACAGAAAAAGAATGTGGATGCACAAACACACTAACATCAACAATTTACCAAAGGGGCTTTCAAATGAGTTAAGAGTATCAAACGAAGTCAAAAAAGCAATTGAAGATCTCTTGAAAGAAGGAATATTGCTATCAAAGCCAACTCATTATGGACTTGAAGTGAGTTTAAATCCTAAGAGAGTAAGAGAGATTGAAGAATTGATTGTGTGAAAATGAATTATCCCAAATGTAAAAAGAAAATGGAAAAAGTTATGGTGAAGATAGAAGATTTTCCAAAGAAAGCGAAAAGTTATCAGTGCAATTGTGGCTACTTTAAACTTGTTAAGTAGTTATTTCCTAGCGCCCATTTCTGTGTAGCCACATTTGCCGCAGGCTTCTCGATCTTTGTGCTTTGCCATGAATATCCCCGGACCGCATTTTGGGCATGAGCGGTTTTTTCTTTCTAACTTTCCTCCAGAAACTAAATATGACTTATAGCGAGTATGATCTCCTTTTGCTGCTTTCTTTTCTCCACTACTCTTTTTGTCGGCTGCTTTTGGTGCTTCTTTTTTAATTGGAGCCGGCATTATGTTGCAACCTCCTTTTTCTCAGCAGCTGGTTGTGCTGTCTTATTTTCCTTTTTTACTTCTAATAATTTAAATGTGCTTTCATCTTGATAGCAGTATGCTTTTATGATGGCTTCTTTTTTTCCAAACTCAGAATAAATGTGTTTGACAGCCGTTAAATTTTCGTCACACTTTATTGTCTGTGCAACAGCTTTTTTTACTTCTTCCTTTTTTGGAGTGGAATTGTCAAAAATAAGCCTACCTTCTACCTCAAATCTTTTTAACATTGGATTTTCATATTTTTTTATTATTTCCAGCTTCATCTTACTTTAATTGCGTATTCGCCTTCTTTATTCACTCCTATTTTTTTAGCTACTTCTGAATTTTTCTCGTCTAAAATAGCTATTCTCCCCTGCCAACTTGTTGAAAACTGATCACCATGACAAATTTGACAGGTATTTTCTTCAACAAAAATTTTGCATCTCTTGCAAACTTTTTTCATTCTTTAGCCTCTTTTTCTTCTTTCTTTTCTTTTTTGCCTTTTTTAGGAGGGACTTCTTCACCAAACCATTCTAATTTTCCTAAGCCTTCTTGTCTCATTGTTAACCCAAGTTTTGGTGAAGCAATATCCTTAAAGCTTACTGCAATTATTCTTGTCCTGACTTTGTCCCCAACTTTTAAGACTCTTCCAGTATTTTTTCCCGTAAGCACTTTTTCTTTTGCAAAGCTTACAAAATCGTCCATTGATTGAGAAACATGGACCATTCCTTCACATGCTCCTAAGTCAACAAAAGCACCAAAATCTGCTATATCTCTTACCCTTCCAAGCAAAACTTCTTGTAACTCTGGCTTAAAGACAAAAAGATCAAATGTAGCTTCATAATAAGAAGCACCATCTCCAGGAATTACAATTCCTTCTCCAATTTCATAAATATCCCCGACATCAATTACAAAGCCAAGCTCCGGAGAGATAAAACCTTCATAGTTCTTTCTAATCATTTTGGTTATCGCATCTTTTACTTCATTGCCAAAATGATCTGGTGGTACTCTTATATGATCTTTGATTTTTGCACGATAAAACATATGTTTGGTGTCCTCTTTTGCTTTATAAAGCTAACTATTATCGAATGCTTCAAGTTAAGCAGGAAAAGTTTGCTAAGGCAAAATATTTTTAGCAAACATGTCAAGTGCGTTGCTAGATGATCATATGGAAATACAGCACAATAATCTAAGCTTACATTTATCAAAGCTTCTGGAAATAAATGAGATCTTCGGTTGTCAGCTTTTGGCCTTTTTTCATCTTTTCCTCAATTTCTGCTTGTTTTTTTGATATTTGTTGTTGAATTTGTTCTCTTTTTGTTTTTTGTTTTTGCGCTTTTTCTTTGCCAAGTTCACTAAGAATTTTTTTATATTCTGCAAATTTTTCCTTGAAAATTGCTATTATTTTGCTGTATTCTTCTTTCTTCTCTACAAATCTTTTGAACAAATCCCTTTCTTGCTTTCTTAATTCTCTTATGTCTTTTGACATTCCAATCATGGCTTGGTGTTTTTCCTGGCTTGATTTTGCTGTGTTTTTAATTTCACGATGAAAATCCATTGCTTTTTGCTTTGCTTCGTTTGCTTCTTTTGAAACTTGGTGTACTTTTTCAAATATGTCAGATATTTTTTCAGCCTCCTCTAGCTTCTTTTTCAGATTCTTTATTTTTTTCATTATCTCTTTTTCCTTTTCAAAAGGAAGAACTTCAGTTTCAATGTACTTATCCAATCTATCTATTTCTTTTTTTATTTTTAGTGGATCACTTCCTATTTTATATTTTTTCATTATTTTGTCTTTCTCTTCTTTTAATTGCCTTAGTTGATTAAATTTTTCTTGAACAATTTTGTTTAGTTCATCTCTTTTTTGTTTCACTTCCTTTACTTTGGCAGTTTTTTCATCTCTTTCTTCTTTTGTTTCCTTAACATCGCCAATTATTGCTCTAATTTTTTTTGAGAATTCTTCTTTTTGCCTCCACAAGGAGACTTTTTGCCTATCTAAATCGCGCAATTTTGATCTAAATAAATCTAATTCTCTTTTTAATTCATGTAGCTTTAATGACTCCTTCTTTTCTGTTATTATCATAAGCATGAAGCATTGTAAATGAAAATAAAAAAACAAATTTATCCAAACAATGCGCCTAGGCCTGCTGCAGCTGCTCCTTCATCCTTTTTTTCTTCTTTTTTCTTTTCTGCTGCCGGAGCTCCTGCTGCTGGTGCTGCGACTGCTGGAGCTGCTACAACGCTTGCCTTCTCAATAGCTTCGTCAATATTTACTCCTTCTAATGCAGCGACTAATGCCTTGACTCTTGCGTCATCAGCATTTACTCCTGCTGCCTGAAGCACTTTCTTGACATTTGCTTCATTTATCGGCTGTTTTGCTCTATGCAAGAGCATTGCAGTATATACATATTCCATAGTTTCACCCTCCAATTTCTAAACATTAATTTTCTCTTGTAAAGCAAGTGCTTGTGCATTTGCTTTTGCGAGTATGATGTCTTTGGTTTTATCTGTCATAAAGTTGCTTTCAACTGCAACAGATTTGCTTTGCCTGAATACTTTTTGAATTAGCAATATGATTGTTTCTTTGTTTAAAATTCCAGCTTCAATCGATAAATTGAAAGCCCATCTGTGGCCTTGAGTTATGTCTGATTTTAATTTGTCTTCATCAACGTCTAGAACATCTCTATTATAATAAGTTCCTTTCTCATAAACTGTGACAATGTTTAGCCCAATTTCCATTGGAAGGATATTTAGCTTTGTAAGCATGTCAGCAACTTCTTTCCTTATTTTTTCTCCTTCTTTCACTATTGTTGCTGATTCTTTAATATGAATTTTTCCTTCTACAACACCTGCTTTTAGGCCGACTTTTCCTAATTCAGAAATTATTGGGCCTGGAGTAAAAGGAGTTGGACCTGCAGGAATCACAATGTCTTTTGGAGAAGTTTGTCCTGCCTTTGCGGCTGCCGGAGACTTGCTCTTTTTGATTAATTTGTAAAGCTTAAAAGGATCCATTTCTGTAAAAAGAAGCAAAGGCATTCCCTGGAATTTTTCTTCTATTTTTTCTATCCCAGGTCTGTCGACTTTTACTTGTTCAAGTGCTCTTTTGAGCAAAGTTTTCTTTGTCATCAGCATCTCAACTTTGTTAAGTCTAAGCTGTTTTCTCACAATATTATATTGAGCAGAAGGCAAGCTAGTTATATCTACTAAAGCAATTATAGGATACTTTTTAATCAAAGCTATAATTTCTTTAATAACTTGCTTTTTTTCTTCGCTTGCCATTTTACTTCAACTTCACTGGCTTACTCATTGTCAATTTCAAGTAAGCATTTCTGATGTTATTTTCTTCCTGTGGAAGATGTGAAACAATCTGATTATAGACAGCAACAAGATTTTCTGCAACTTCTTCATCTGGCATTTTTTCATTTCCAATAGGACATTTTAATGCAGTTTCATTTTTTGTCTGTATTCTTATTGTATTTTTTAGTTTTTCAACCAAGGGCTTAAGAGCTACTTTTGGAGGAACTATGCACCCAGCTTTTGGATTTGGCATTTTTCCTCTTGGACCTAGAACTCCTCCAAAGACAGCAGCAATTTCAGGCATAATATTTGCTTGTCCAATGAAGAAATCATGTTGTTCAGCAAGTTTTTTTACTTTCTTTTTATCTTGTTTGTAAAGAGGAAAATCTTTTTGAGTTATTGCAAAGTCGCAATTTTTTGCTTCTTCAAGCAACTCTGGGCCAATCAATGCGCATATTTTTTGAGGCTTTCCTTTTGGTTTAGGAAGCTGGAAGAAAAAGTCTACTTTGTCTTCTTGTTTTTTAAGATCAAGGCCTCTTAAGTTGACAATTAGATCATAAGTTTGTGAGAATTTTCTTT
>JAWCRX010000055.1:0-5561 GCA_038869035.1 Candidatus Woesearchaeota archaeon
TCGAGCATTTCCGTGCGTATTTGGTTTTCTTGGTTCTCTCTGACGAACATCTGGAACAAGAATGTTTCTGTCATAATCTAAAAATGTTCTTTCAAGCCTTTTGTCTTTAGCAAAAGCAACTAAAGCACGAGCAATTGCAACTCTTGAAGCATCTGCTTGTCCATTTATTCCGCCACCAAAAACATCAATATCAATGTTTACTTTTTGTGATAGTTCCCCTGATAAAAGCAGTGGTTCTTGCACCTTCATTTTGAGATATTCTGGCTGTATAAGATCGAGGCGTTTGCTGTTTATTCTCACTAAACCAGTGCCTTCTCTCAAAGTTGCACGGGCAATTGCCTTCTTTCTTGTTCCTGAAACATGAATTATTTTCATCATAATTTTGCCCCCATTTGCTTACAAACTTCCTTGAGAGTCATGTATTTTAAATTAGAAAGTTTTGAAATATTTGCTGTCTTTATTGTTTCTAGTTTTTTTCCTTGCAAGTGATCTGGCACACCAAGATAACATTTTATTTTTTTGTATGCTCTTTCACCATGATATTTTTTGTATGGAAGCATTCCTCTAATAATTCTTTTCAGATATTGATGAGGCATTTTGTAAAAGAATGGGCCTTGACTCCAAAGTCCCATGTCTTTAAAGCGTTTGTTTTTTGCCAAAATTGCCTGTCTGTTGCCTGTAATTATTGCATTTTCACAATTAACTATTTCAATTGTTTCTCCAAGTAGAGCTTTTTTAGCTGCTATCGAAGCAATTCTTCCAGCAATTAAATTAGTTGCATCGATTATCATTGTTATCCCATTATCCTTACATCTTTTCCTTTTGAGTTTTGTTTGACTAACTCCTGAATTGTAAGAGTTTTTCCTCCTACTTTTAAGATCTTATCTAAAGCTGACTGTGAAAAAGAAAATGCTGCCACATTGACTTTCTTTGTGATGTCTCCTGTCCCGAGAACTTTGCCAGGAACAACAATTATTTCACCATCTTTTGCATATTTATCAATAGTATAAAGATTAACCTCTCTTCTTTGTCTTGTAGGCTTTTCTAAGTCTTCTGCTACTCTTTTCCATATTCCAACTTTTTCTTCTATAGCTTTCTTTTTTAGTTCTTTAACTAATGAAATCAACAATGGATTCGTTGGACCTGTTTTATATGTCATTTTTTCACTGATTGGGACTAAATTAAATGAGTGTCCCACATTAGCATGGGATAAAACTGAAAGTCTTATGCGGGAGACGGGATTTGAACCCGCGTAGCCACTAAGGCCTACGGCCCTCAACCGTAGTCATTTGACCAGCCTCTGACACTCCCGCGTTAAAATCACTTTTCTTTGAGTGATTCAACCAACTCTTCTGATTTTTCCGCGAGTATGTCAAGAGCATTGGTTATTATTTCCTTAGGACTAAGTTGTCCCCATGATTCAACATAAAATATGAAATTATTTGGATTAAATTCGACTTCAATGCCTTCAAAGTTTTCACAAACGTCTTTGTAGGCATAGACATTCTTTACTTTTAATTTATTACTACTTACTTCAAAAACTTCTGGACAAATTTTTGCAATTTCCTGAGGATTTTTTACTTTACTGTCAATAATTTTTATTTTTGGTTCATAAGTGTACCAAACTAAACCAGGAGACCATTTTGCGTGCATTTTTCCTCTCCCCATTACAAGATTTCCTTGAACTTCAATTTTTTGGCCTTTGATTAATTTTGCAATTGGCATGTCTTTGAAGACTGGCTTTACTTTGGAATCTTTTGTCTTAATTGAAGAAGCATAAACATAGCCGGTATTTTCTGCTTCTAAGGTAAAATTAACAGAACATTTTGCACAACCTTCTCCCTTACATGAACATTTGTCAATTGGGGTGTAGTCTTTTAGATCTGTTGTAAAAGGAATTAATCCAAGTCTCAATCCAAGCATTTCATCATACAATGCTGAGCTGTTCTTTACAATTTCAACATCTTCAATTGCCAGGGTAGGAACTTCGTCTATTGCAACTTTTCTGAGGGCATTTGCAAATGCTGGAGTTGCATCAGTAAGCAAAAATTTTTGTATAAATTCTGACTTTTTTTCCAATAATTCAATTTTTGGGCTCATACTCTTCTACCTCTTTTTCCACCTTTCATTCTACATCCACCATGAGGAATAGGAGTTACATCCTCAATTCCTCCAATCCTTAATCCTATTCTTGACAATGCTCTTACTGCTGCCTGTGCCCCTGGACCAGGATTCATAGGACCATTATGACCGCCAGGGGCTTTTATTCTGACATAAACTCCCTGCAAACCTTTTTCCAAAGCTTCCTGACCTGCTTTTTTTGCTGCCATTAAGGCAGCTGTTGGAGAACTTTCCAATCTGTCTTGTTTTACAACTTGACCTCCAGAAGATCTAGCTAAAGTGATTGTTCCTGTTAAATCTGTAATGTGGATTATTGTATTATTATAGGAAGAGAAAATGTGCGCTATTCCCCATTTTGTGCTATCATTCATTTTTTTCACCTGATTTTTCTTCTAATGGAATAGCTTGTTTGGCTTTTTCTATCAAAGTTTCAGTTGTTTTTTCTGCATTTTCAACTTTTTCCTTTGAAGACTTTTTCTCTAAAGGCACTCTTTCAGGATGCTCTGGATTTGACAAAGTTGAATTTGATGCAAATGAAATTTGAGATTCCTCTTCTGTTGAGACCAAATAGTTTGGAGAAGTTATCATTTTTCCTCCAACCATTATGTGTTGGTGAGTTATGAATTGTCTTGCTTGTTTTATTGTTCTTGCAGATCCTTTCTTCAGCAAAATTGATTGTAATCTTCTGTCAAGAACATTTTTTAATGATAAACCAAGAACGTCATCAAGGGTTGCGCCAGTTGATAACAATCCAAGTTTGTTAAGTTTGTTCATCAATTGTTCTTTTTCTTTTTGAGACTGTAAAGAATGAGTTCTAATGATTTTTTTTGCTTGTTCTTTGAAGTTTTTTAATTTTGAAGAAATTTTCCAAAGCTCTTTTTTGTTTTTTACACCATACACTTTTACAAGTTCTCTTTCTTCTTCAATTCTTGCACGCTGCCAAGGATGCATTGGTTTTGAATATTTTTTTCTGTGTTTTCTTGGATCTCCCATTTAAAATCACTCTTTCTTCTTTTTCTCTTCAGTTTTTGCGGGAGTAGCTGCAACAGCTTTTCTTTGAACTCCCATAACTTTTCCTTTGTTCTTTCTGAAATTTGATTTTGTTCTTTGGCCACGAGTTGGCTGGCCAAGTGCATGTCTCATTCCCCTGTAAGATCTTATTTTCTTCAACATTTTTATATCATTGTCCTTTGTAAATGCAAGATCGCCCAACAACAAATGTTTGTCAACTCCTGTTTCCGGGTCTTTTCTTCTGTTAAACATCCAAATTGGAAAGCCATTTTTTTCTGGAGAAGAGATTATTTGTGCAATCTTGTTTATCTGGTCATCAGTTAAATCCCCTGCCTTTATAGTTGGAGAAACTTTTGCAACATTACAAATAGAAGCAGCAAAATTATGGCCAACACCCCTTATTGCTGTAAGCGCATTAAGAATTGGCCTTCTACCATCTAAGTCAGTATTAGCAATTCTTACGATGTGTCTAAAGTCTTTTTGTTCTGCCATAAAATATCCCAAGAACGATCATAGAACCCTATGCGCGTGAACTCGGGCTTTCAACAAGGAGTGAAGGTAAAGTATTTATAAATCTTACTGGATAAGTTATTCGTATGGTGGCCGTGGTGCAGCCCGGTAGCATACGAGACTGTGGACTGCTGTCTTCCATTTTGCCAATGGAATGAATCAGAATGGATAGATATCTTGTGAGCCGAGTTCAAACAATCCTGCTGAAAGCTTGATGCTTTTAACGGGAGTTGAAAGTCTCGGCGGCCACCCTTTCTTCTAAAAATTTCGATATAGAAGCATCGAGATAGCATTTCTTCATCAAAATAATAGAAGTAAAACTTATTTATACGCTCTGTGCGTACATGTAATGTATCCAGTGGAGTATCCAGTGGAGCACGCATTGGACATTTATTTCTTTAAATTTTTCAATTCATCAATAACATAAGGAGCCAGGAAAGAAGCAACATAAATCAAAGCAACTGTCAATCCTTGTTCCTTTGGTTCAGGAATATTAAAATAAGGGGCCAAGAATGTTGTGATTTTCAGAAGCATAAAAAAACTGATTGTTGCAGAGACAATGATAATTACTGCTGCTAAAACGTGGTGTTTTCTTTCCAAATGCTCTAAATCGCGAATCATATAATTAAAAAGAGCTCCATAAGCAAGTCCTGCAAAAATAATTATGAAATAAATCCATGAATCTTGAACAATAAGAATTACTGGAATTAGAGCAATTGAAATTATTATGTTCCCGAGAATAAGAAGAAAGAGCAAAGCTCCAAATACGACTTTATTCATTGCTATAGATGATTGAGATCTGTCGATTAATTTCATGATCAACCTCTTTTTATTTACTTCTTTTTCTTTTTATCTGGCTTTTCTTTAAGCTTTTCGTAAACTAGGTTTATAAAATTTCTGGCCATCCTTTCATAAGTTGTTTCTAAGTTGTCAATGTTTACTTCCACTCGATGCTTCTCCAATTTGGTGATCATTGTTACATGCCTTCTGTATTCCTCTCTTCTGTCAAAGTCTGAACGCATTAATTTTCTAAGATATTGATAGAACGTCATGAATGCATCCATTTGTTTGTCTGGATATTTTTGTCTTATTAGATCTACTTTTGCTTTTGGAACTGTTGGGAGATCTTCTACTCCAGAATGCTTTAGTAATGCGTTGATTGCTTCGTCAAAGGATGCTATTATTCTTATAAGAGTATTTCTTATAACATCAACTGTCCTTGTATACTTTAAACTAACATAAATGAGGTGGTCAACCCTCTTCATTTCTTCAACAGCATTTTCAAAATGTTCGTTCATAAATGTTCACTTAAAACTATTCTATCTATAGAATTAAGGAATTGTTCTAAGATAAGGAGAAATTCTTGAAGTTTTTCTTGTGTTAAAACAGAAAGCTCATAATTTGTTGAACAAATTACAAAATTATCGTTTTTTGAAAATTCAACAGGACTTTGTTTATGAAGCCTTACTAATTCCTGTATTTGCTGAAAAGCAATCAAAGACAAAGGAGAAAGAGAATGTTTTCTGACATATTTTCTCATTGTAGGAATGGAAGGTGAAGCCACATCATGCTTTGCTGTTATAAGAATTTGAAGTCCGTCCTGAAATGAGAGAAAGAGGTGATTTAATGCTACAAGTAACAATTTTTCTTCTTTTAGAACTGGATAAGAAGTAGTTAAAATTTGGTGTGCAGCTTGCAAATGGTGGAAAGCGCGCGTACGGGCATCTAAGTAGCTAATCATTTTTAAAGAAAATAGTCGGTCTTGATATAAAAATATTACTCATAATTTTTTAATTTTAAAAATCTTAAGATTTTTTAAGCTAGAAATTCAACATAATTCTTAGTAGTTTATGCTGAATTTTGCAATTTTAAGATTGCTGCTGCCAAATCACCATTTGCTTCTTCGATTGCTGCTTTGG
>JAWCRX010000056.1:0-5518 GCA_038869035.1 Candidatus Woesearchaeota archaeon
GCAAAGATGCACTAGTGATGGACATTCGCTTTGCTCAGTCCATCTCCGTAGTTATGCTTTATGTATTGCTTCCAATATTGCTTCCTTGCCTTTCCAATCCACTTTCTTGCAGAAAGTGAGCAAAGATGCACTAGTGATGGACATTCGCTTTGCTCAGTCCATCTCCGTAGTTATGCTTTATGTATTGCTTCCAATATTGCTTCCTTGCCTTTCCAATCAATGGCTTCTTGAAGTGCTTCTGCAATAGTTTCTACTGGAACAACTTTTATTTTTTCTAATTTTTTAGCATCAATTACAATGTCTTGCAGGTTTGATTTGGGAATTATTACTTTCTTTAAACCTGCGTCAATACATGCTTCTATTTTTGAGCTTACTCCACCAATAGGGAGAACTTCTCCTCTTACAGAAAGTGAGCCAGTGATTGCAATATCTTGTTTGATTGGGAGATTCTTTAATGAGGAAATGATTGCTGTTGCAACCGCGATGGATGCTGAGTCACCTTCAACCCCTTCATATGTTTGTAAAAACTGAACATAAATATCATATTTTTTTATGTCTTCACCAAAAAATTTTTTTATTATTGCAGAAACGTTTTTAACTGCCTCTTTTGCTATTTCTCCTAGTTTTCCAGTTGCAACAATTTCTTTTTCCTTGCCACCAGGAACTACTTCTGCTTCAATTGGCAAGATAATTCCTGAGTAAGTTGAACCAGAGCCAATGACTGCCAAGCCATTTACTCTTCCAACTTGCTTTCCTTCTACTCTAATAACTTCATATTCTCTTTTTCTCTCAATATATTTATCTGCAATTTGTTGTTCTAATGCTCTTGCAGGGCGTTTTGCTTCTACAATGTGCTTTGGCTCGACTAATTTGCTGTTTTGCTCTTTTGCAATGTCCCCTGCAGCCCTTATTAACCCACCAAGTTCTCTAAATCTTAATGTTAGATGGCCTTTTCTATTTGCCCTTCTTCTTGCTTCTTCAATAATTGCTTCAACTGCTGCTTTAGAAAAATGAGGAATTTTTCCGTCTTTAACAACTTCCTGTGCAACAAATCTTGCGATTTTGTCACGATTTTCTTTGCTATCTTCAATTGTTTCTCTCATATAAACTTCATAACCATATCCTCTTATTCTAGATCTCAATGCAGGATGCATGTTTTTTATTGTCTCAATGTTTCCTGCTGCAACTAAAACAAAATTACATGGCACTGGCTCTGTTCTTACCATTGCGCCTGCACTTCTTTCTGATTGCCCTGTAATTGCAAATTTTCCTTCCTGTAACGAAGTGAGCAATTCCTGTTGTGTTGCCGGATGCAAAGTTGCAATTTCATCGACAAATAACACCCCCATGTGGGCTTTGTGAATCATGCCTGCGACAACTCTTTCGTGAGCGGGAGTTCCTAAGCCACCTGAATTGTGAGTAAGAATGTTATTGACTAAATAAGTGCCTGTCGAAGTCGTAAGATTATAAACAAATCCTTCATATGGGACAGTTTTTATTGAGTCGATTTCATCATAAGCGTAAGTTCCTTCAACAACATTTCTTAACTTAAATAAGAGAGGGTCGTTGGTGTGTGTAAAAAATGTTCCGACTAATTTTTGCAAAAATTGTCGCGTAGGTTTTTTAGAAGATTTTAGGCTTTGATTTAAAGAATAATACTCATTATGCACTTTCGTTTTACTCAAACCAGTTTTTTGTCTTATTAATTCAAGCCAATTAAATGAAATTGGAATTATGTCATCAAGTTGGATGTGTGTTTTATTGACTGATTCAAAGTACTCTTCCAGATTCTTTTTATGTACTGGGTTGATTGTTTTTTGATAATATTCTTTTGCAAACTGATAATCTCTAAAAATTATTCTTGGTTGAATTGTACCTTTTTCTTTTCCAAATCCCGTATCTATTCTTTCTCTGTATTTTGCCTTAATCCCTATTTTTAATAAGAGAGGTAAGAATTGAGGGATTAATTCTTTAGAAAAAAGTTCGAACTGACCTTGTTTGCTTACATGTCCGTCTATTGATAAATATCTTATGAGGAATAATTTTATCTGCTCTTGATTTAAATCAAAAATTACAGCAGGAATTGATTTTTTGTCGTCTTCTTTTATTCCTGATGCTTTAAGTTTTCTTACAAAATCCTTTGAATTTAAGTAAATTTCAATATCTTTATTATGGAAAATCGTGCTAGGTACAAAGCCTAATTTTCTTATATCTGAAATAAATAGTTGTGCTTTAAAATCTCTTCTTACTTTGAAAATGATGCTTCTTTCTGTAATGTGCCCGTATGCAAGAGCATCTGCAATAAATAAAACTAATGATTCAGGTAATTTTTTTGAAGCAGTTATGGGTAATTTTTCTGGCAAAATCAAGGTGGAGTTTTTTGGTAATGCCCCGGCAGAAACATAACTAATTTTCCCTGAATCATCATAAACTGCAAGAGGGTGATTTTTTGTTACTTTTATTTTATAGCCTCGTTTTGTAACAATTTCAATTATTTCTTCCTTAATCTTTCTTTTAAACACTTTGTTAACAATTGCACTTTGATAACCATAGTTATTATCGTCTCCTGCAAGAACTTTAAATTTGTCTTCGTTGAGTTCCATTTCACCCTCTTCTTTTAGAATAGGGTCGACTAAGTTACAGATTTTTACAGGTTTTCCGTTTTCTAAATGAACTATCTGATCTCCAGGAATACATTGGAACGGATCATGTAAAATGTCTCCTAATAAAGCTCCTGCATGTGCTCCTGTTGCATCAAAAAAAGGAGCATTTTTTCTTCCAAAGTTGTCTACAATTAATTGTGGGACACCATCCTTTCCATTTTTTGCAAATCTTTGGCCCATGTTAAGAAATAAAACAAATGCTGCCAAGAAAATCATTCCACCAAGAAAAAATGCAGCAAACATTATGTCGGATTGATAATAATTCCTTGCCCACCACGGAGCAATCATTGAAATTATAACTAAAACAAATAAAACAAGATTTTGGGTTTTAAACATTTGCAAGTTTTGAATTCTTGCTTGGGCAACAAGCTCCCTTCCTTTTCCTGCCTCAACTGTCTTAATTAAAGGTTGATGGTCATCATTTGGATTTGGATAAGCAAGAACATCGACTAATTTTTCTTTTGGCAACAATTCTGCTAAGGCCAGTCCTAGAAGAGACTTTCCTGTTCCTGGTTCACCTATAAGAAGAACATGCCTTCTCTGCAAGGCAGCTTTTTTTATGATTTCAACTGCATCGTCCTGGCCAATAACCTGATCAACAAGCTTTTTTGGCACTTCTATGTCTGCAGTAGTTTTGTAGTTAAGAACCATATCTGGCGGATATTGAAGATATTTAAATAGATTATGAAAAATTGTTGGGCCTGCTAAAAATTCTTTTTTATGAAATCCTGCCAAACATTGTTTCTCAAGCTTTTTGTGAATCTTTCATTATTTCCAGAAATTTCATTGTAAGATGCATTCTTTGTTCTACGAAGATTTTTTAATATCTCCAAAGTTTCGTTGCTCACTTGGATGGTTGTGGGCATGCCGTGTTGAAAGTCATGTTCAGTTGAAATTCCATTGCACTCAACTGCTTCCTGCTTCTTGCAAAGGAGAAATAAGCGCTCACTGCCAAATGCGACTTCAACACTGCTTTGTGGGCACATAGATATATAAATTATAGAAATATACAAGTATACAAGTATCACGTCTTGAAATATATAAGTCTTATGTTTTTTATCTTAATAATCTTTATAAAGTGCTCATTAATCTTCTCCTTAATGGAAGGAGTTATCAAGAATTTTAGAATGAGCAAAGAAAGAGTGATGAGAGGAAATCACATGGTTATTGTAGTTTCAGGAATATCAAATAAAGAGAAAGCAGCTTCACTTGTTGGCAAAAAGGTTGTGTGGAAATCTCCTGCCGGCAAAGAATTGGTTGGCAAAATTGTAGCTCCACATGGAAATTCTGGCGCAGTAAGAGCAATTTTTGAAACAGGAATGCCGGGGCAATCTATTGGAACAAAAGTAATGATAGATTGATTATTCTGTTCCTAATCGTGCAACTTCTTCAGCTGGCGGATAATAATATTCTATTCTTGTTCTGGGAGCAAGATTTCTTTCAAATCTTCCAAGAGTTTGATCTGCAACTTTACCTACAGTATTTACAAAGGCAGTTACTGGATTTGCTTGTCCAACATAAAGTCTTGAGTTATTCGCCAAAACTTCCAATTTTTTATCATTTATCTGTGCGAGAGAATAAATTCTTTGTCCGTCTGTAACAAAAAGAGGAGAAAAATTTTCTTCACGTAGAATATCATGTATTCTCCTAGCAGTCATTGGTCCAAGTTGAGTGTCAGTTTGAACAAATCCAATTTTTTTTTGAATAGTTTGAACACGAGAATCTGTCATACCAAAATAAGCATCAGCTAAAAATCCTTTCAAAAATTCTTCAGATAAACCAAGTCTTTCACTTAGCACCTGAGCTATATTGGATGAGTAGTCTGCACCAGTAAGAGCCATGTTCTGTTCGTCATGAGCGAAAGGAATAAATTCACTAAACTCTTCTTTGAATTCAGACAAATCCCCTGACAAAGGTCTGGGGACATTTGTGTCATAACTTCTTTGAACAAGTGTATCTACAGACGATCTGTTTTGATATCTGAATAAATCAGAATCTGACAAGGATGTGGCAGCACTATGCCTTGGCCTGTTTTGGCTGACTGAAGGTACATTGGGAGTAGTTTCGTGGGCTTGAAGTGATTGAGACTGATTAAACCACAAAACTGCTCCAACTGCTCCTGCACAAATAACTCCACCACAAAATCCAAGAGATACTTTTGATAATCCTGACACGAATCTCTCAAGTCTGCTTTCTTCTTCCATTAATTATCACTTAAAACGAGAAATAAATTTGCCTTATAAATCTTTCTATTTTTAGTTACTTATTAGTGGTAAATTAACTATTGTAAAGAGAAAGAGGGTCTATTGTTCTATTTCCAACATGGACTTGATAATGAAGGTGAGAAGGACGATTTCTTGCATTTCCAGTATTGCCAACATAGCCAAGTACTTGGCCTTTTTCAACTCTTGTTCCTGGGCCTATGTTGGAAGCATAGCCATCCAGATGTGCATAAAAAAATGATTTTCCTTCTCCATGAAGCCAAAGACGATAACCCGATGTTGGGGCTTTACCAAATCTTTCTGCTTCTATAATTCCACTGACTGCTGCGCGAACAGGAGTTCCTCGTGGAGCTTTAATGTCAATTCCTTCATGTGAACCATGAGATCTTGGATCGCCATAAAAAGAAACAACATTATTAATCGTGGTTCCATAAACAGGCCATTCTGGTTGGTGATTTTTTATTGATGGATTTTCTGTTGCAGCAAGATTTGCAAAACAATCTTCTATTCTTCTAACAAGCCCTTTGCTTTGAGTTTCTTGAGATGGATTTTTACCGCTAAAAATAGCGCTTAAAACAACAGTTGCAGGATCGGCATATGATTCTTCTATTTGTTCTTCTCTTGTTTTAGAAC
>JAWCRX010000057.1:0-5443 GCA_038869035.1 Candidatus Woesearchaeota archaeon
TGTTGGCTTTTTTAATAGTTCAATTTCTTTTACCATATGGTTCAATTATATTTACTATTTGGTTCAATTATTTAAACCTTTTGATCATAGTTTGTTTTTGATTTAGTTACCACTGTGATGTAGTTACATAACGAAACCTTTATATACTCCCCTTACATACTATCCTCAATAGAGGCTCAGGAGATGTGCTTTCTATCGCCCCCCTTCATAAGATAGACTCCTGGGCGCTAATTTTTATGGCAAAAAAGAATCTATTGATATTAAGTCAGATAGATGCATTGATGACAGTTGAAATTATTGGAGATTATTTAGACAGAACTCTCGTCAATTAATAGCGATATCTTTATAAAGCTCGCAAGAATTCTTTCAATAGAATTAACATGGGAAGAATTAAGACAAAGTTGGCAAAAAGATTGGCAACAGAGCTTGTAAAAAAATATCCAGAGACATTTGCGAAGACATTTGAAGAAAACAAGAAAAAAATTCCAACTTACGTCGAGATTCCTAGCAAGAAAACAAGAAATGTAGTAGCAGGATATTTGACGCGATTAATGAAGAATCGCAAGGAATACTAGAAATATTGAGGAATAACAAGGGGATGGTTATGGAAGACTTGGACAATTCTATATTTGTAGGCAATAAGCCTTTTATGAACTATGTAACAGGAGTTGTGATGCAGTTTACAACAAAAAATGCTTCTGAAGTCATAATTAAAGCTCGTGGCAAATTTATCTCGAGAGCTGTTGATATTGCTGAAGTTGCAGCAAAAAGATTTCTCGACAATACTGTTGCGATAAAAGACATTAAAATTGACTCTGAAGAATTTAAAAACGAAGAAGGAAAACAAGTAAGAGTTTCTACAATTGAAATTACTTTGGTAAAAAAATAGATGCCTACTCTTGCGAGCAGGCTGATGTGCCCAAGGAACGTCTTGCAATCATATTTCATGCAAGTGTGAGCTTGTGCACAAGCTCAGTATTCTTCACTAATTATTGAAATAGCTTTTGTTATTCGAAAACAACTACAGTTGTCTTGAATGTTTGTGAAACAAGTAGTCTTGATCTCTCGACCAAAATTTATATAGTTAAAGTTTAAATCAAGTCTGTGGGCCAGTGGCTCAGCCTGGTGATGCAACTTTGTTGCCTCGGGCAAATAGAGCGAACGGCTTCGGACCGTTAGGTCGAGGGTTCAAACGCACAATTGTGCTGAAAATCCTTCCTGGCCCGCTTATTTTCTTCTAAAGAATCTCTGCAAAGAGTGTCGTTTAATTGTTTTCTCAACTAAAAGAATCAACATCAATAAAACAAATGAACTTGCTCCTAAAATTGTCGTTTCAAACCATACTTGTGGTAGCATTTGTCCGAATAAAATGGTTTGCTTGAAAAGATTTTCTGAAACAACAAAAGGGTTAAACGTTATAATTTGCTGAAGCTGTAGGGGGGCGTTTTGGATAGGGAGCAAAATGTCTGAAATCAATAGGAGCATTAATGCAACTGAAATGCTCATAATTGAAACAGTGTATTCAGATTTAAACACATAGCCAATAAGCATCCCAAGCAATACAAAAAAAGAAACGCTAGCAAAAACTGCTATAGCAACTGAAGGAAAATTTGCTATTATTGTTGATTCGTATAGAAAAGCAACGATGCTTAGCAAAATTGTTAATTGTATACCAACTACAATAATTAGTGAGAAAAACATTGCCAAAACAAACCAAAAATCTCCTACTGGAGTCATATAATTCATCAAAAATGATTTAGATCTTTCTTCTTTTCCAACAAGAGAGCTAGAAAGCAACAAAGAAACAATCATGACAATGATTGCAAGTACAGTTGCAAAAATATAACCAAGATGTGTTTTACCGGATATAACTGGTTTTATTTCAGTATCGATTGGCCTTGCAATTGTAGATGCGTCTGAAACCAAAAGATTGTTTAAAGTGAAATGAACATCATCAAATACAGTTTCAACAATAACAACATCTTCTGCCGATTGATTTATTTTTGTTTCCATTGAAGAAATAACTTTTAGAATAGTGTCGCGAGCATAATAGGCTGCATCAATTCTTTTTGCTGTAGCATCAACATTTTTCTTCAAGGTTTCAATATTTGCTTTTAATCCTTCATTTTCTGTTTTGTTTTGAGCAGCATTTAGGGAAGTAATAGCTTCATTGAGATATTTATTAATTTGATCTTTTTCATTTATCTGTACTGCACTGTTTTTTACTTTTGCAGTTGCTTTATCAATAGAATTTTTTGCATCTGATAAATCAGTTTTAATTGCTTCAGCATTTGCTTCAAGTTCTGCTGTCATAAAAAGCTGGGGATTAAAGTTAAGATCCATGCTATTGATGCCTTTGTCAACTTCAGAAAGCTTTGCTTGTAGTAACAAGGTGTTGTTTTTTAGACGCAAAACATCATCTTTCTTATCTGTTATCATTAGATCTGCTCTGCTCATCATTTTTAGAATTTGATCAGTTAATCCAGCACTAATTTCTGATTTTTCTAAGTCAATGTTTGCTGAAATACTATTGGCAACCTGCCATGCAAGATTTGAGTCAGAAGGATCGACATAAACTAAAATTTTTTCTCTCTTGCCAGATTCAATTTTCAAGTCTGGAGGAAAAACAACACAAACAGAAGCAAGATCAAGCTTGACAGAAGCAATGCAAAGATCTTCAGATATTGCCTTTCTTACAATATTTTTTTCCCCTAGCTTATTTACAAACGAATTAGATAACTGGGAATAAGATTTGCTGTGGACAGCAACATTTATTTTGTATGGATCTACATTGTGGAATGCCAATGCAAGAAATAAAACAAGCAAAATTGGCGCCAATAAAAGTATAAAAACAGTTGTTCTTGATCTAAAAAGAACTTTCAGATTTTTCCAGATTATTTGTAAGAGTTTCATTTCATATTTCCTTCACCATGCTTTGATTTTCTTCTGATCTTTCAGATAAAATTGTTTCAAAAACTTCCTCTAGCTTTGGATCAATTGTATTAAGAGAAGCAATGGTTTCTTTTAATTCTTCAATTATTTTAAACAACCGCTGCAAAACTGCTTCCTGATTTTTTGTTTTAATGACAAGTTCTCTTGTGTATTTATCGATATAAATCCGCTGAATATCAAGAGCATCTCTGTCTAAGTTTTCAACAATAGCTTCATAGTCTCCAGGCAGGCATTCTATTCTTATTTCTTTTACAAAATATTGTTCTTTCAAATTTTTTGGAGTATCAGATTTTATTATTGCACCTTCATGAATAAAGATAACTTTGTCACAAAGGGCTTCTATATCATCTAAATGATGTGAAGCAAGAATAATTGCCTTGCCTTGTTGCTTCATTCTTTTTAGATATTCCATTACTTTTTTTCTTGAATGTGGATCCAAATCAGAAGTTGGCTCATCTAAAACAAACAAAATAGGATCATGAATTGTGGAAATTATCATGCCAAGGCGCTTTCTCATTCCTCCAGAAAGGGTGTAAGCATAGTTGTCCTTATATTCTTCTAATTCCATTTCCCTTAAAGCATCATTCATTCTCTTCTCTATTTCTGTGCCTTTAAGGTCAAAAAGCATCCCAAAATAGCGTATATTTTCCTCAACTGTTAATTCAGGATAGAAACTTGGCTCTTGAGGAGCATAGCCAATCTTTGATTTTGCGTATTTGTCGTATTTCAACAAATTGGCATAGCCACCAGAGTGTTTAAGCAAAACTTTTCCTGAATCTGGAACAATAAATCCCACCATTGATTTCAACAAAGTAGTTTTCCCGCTTCCTGAGCTACCAATTATACCCAGAATTTCGCTTTTATTCACAAATAGAAAGATATCATCAAGAACTACTCTGTCTCCAAAGCATTTCTTCAAGTCCTCTATACGTAAAATCTCCTCTGTCATCTCTTCCAACTATTATCTATTTCTCACTTTATTCCTTTATATACTTTACTATTAGAAAAGAAATTGAAGGTAGCTAAAATCATTTTAAATTCTTTTATTTTTCGTTCACATCTCTTCAACAGGCTTCATGCCGAGTAATTTCATACCATTGCCAAGCACCTGTCTTGTAGCTTCGACAATCAACAGGCGCTCTTTTTCTTCTGCACTTCCAAGCACTCTTTCCTTTTGATAGAATTCGTTAAATAACTGGGCCAAATCAATCATATACGTTGTCAGAATGTGGGGCTTGTTTGAGCTAATTGTATCGTCAAGAACTTTTTCAAACAAAGAGAGTTTTTTTACTATCTCAAACTGAAGGGTTTTTGTAAAATCATCATAATGTTCCACTTTTCTAAGCTCTGTTTTTGCCAATATGTTGCAGGCTCTTGCATAAGTGTAATGAATATAAGGGCCTGTGTCTCCCTCAAAATCAAGCATTCTTTCCCAGTCAAACAAAACGTCTTTTACACGATCATTTGAAAGGTCAAAGAACTTTATTGCACCAATACCAACTTTTTCTGCAGTTGACTGCTTTTCTTTCAAATCTGGATTTTTTTCCTGAATTTTTTTTAACGCAAGTCCAATTGCTGTATTAAGAACTTCTTCCAAAAAGATTATGTTGCCTTTTCTTGTTGACATCTTGCCTTCAAGAAATCTAATCAAACCAAATGGAACATGTTCACATTTGACACCATAACCAAGTAGCTCAAGAACTTTAAAAATCTGAGAAAAATGAAGCTTTTGTTCTTGTCCTACAACATATAAGATTTTTTCTGGTTTGTAAGTTTTAATACGATAAATTGCAGCTGTCAAATCTCTTAAATCATAGGTTGAAGCTCCATCTGACTTCAACATTATAGAAGGAGGCATGTTAAATTCATCCAGTTTGACAACCATCGCGCCTTTATCTTCAACAAGCAATTGTTTTTGTTTTAATTCCTCCAATGTTTTTTCCATCATTCTATTGTAAAAAGATTCACCGTGATAAGTATCAAATGAAACATCAAGAAATGCATATACCTTTTTGAATTCCTGCAAACTTATTTCCCTGAAAAGCTCCCATAATTTTACTGCTTCTTCATTGTTGTCTTCAAGTTTTTTGAACCACGTTTTTGCTTCTTCCTGTAATTCTGGATTTTTTTTGACTTCAGAATTAAATCGGACATATAATTCAAGCAAATAACTTACTCCATTTTTTTCAAGTTTTTTTTCATCCCCCCATTTCTTGTAAGCAGTTATTACAGCTCCAAACTGAGTTCCATAATCACCAATATAATTTTCTCCCACTACTTCGTAGCCCAGAAAGCGATAAATATTGTAAAGTGCAGCTCCAATTACGGTGCTTCTTAAATGACCAATTCCAAATGGTTTTGCAATATTTGGTGCAGAATAGTCTATTACAATTGTCAGATTGTTTTTTTGTTTTTTGCCATAGCTGTCTTTTTTCTCAAGAATTTCAGCAAATGTTTCTTTCGAAAATTCCTTTTTGTTGATAAAAAAGTT
>JAWCRX010000058.1:0-5368 GCA_038869035.1 Candidatus Woesearchaeota archaeon
CAAAAAGATGATGTAGAAGATGCTGAAGATAACTTAGATGATGCTAAAGAAAGAGAAGATGAAGCTCGAAAAAATCTAAGAGACATAAGAGCTAGATGCCGTTAAGCATCTTTCTTTTTTTATTTTAATTTTTTCTTTTAAAATCTTACAAAGTTTATCTATAACTTCTTTTGTTTTTCTGTGAATAAAAAGGGTAAAATAACAGTCTCCTTTCACAAATCTTTCCATGCTTCGTCTTCTTCTGGCCTGAGCCAGCCCTTGGCAAGTGATTTCTCACTTGCGAGAGCAGTTTGGATACCTTTTTTCAAGTGATTCTCTAACACTTTTCAAAGAACGGATTCTATCTTGTCATCAAATGTTAATACTACAACTTTTGTGCCTTCCTTAAACACTTTCTCTCGAGCATCATTGGGAATAGCTATTTGACTCTTCTCAGTTATTGTTGGTGATTTAATTTCAATTAAGCTGATCTTGCCTGTAAGATAAGTAAGAATCTCCATATAAATTTTCTACTTAAATACGCTTCCAACTAAAGAAGAAGCAGTTAATATTGCAGCGGCAATAACAGCATAGCTGACTTCTGGTGTTGTTCCAAAAACAAAATTGCCTCCTATTTTAACAATCCACAAAGAAATCATAAAGTAGAGCAATCCCAATACTATTAATAGGAGAGAAACTCCAATAACAAACATTATAGCAGCAAATGCACTTGCTCCTGCCATTGCGGCTGTTGCTGCACGAATAATTCTTACCATTGTTGTGCTTAATTCTACAGTTATATAAATTCTGCGCAGCAATGTATTTACAAAATCGATATATTTAAATACATGAAAGATCTAAATATATCTATGGGAGTCATAACAATAAGCATGAAAGATGAAAAGGAGAAGAGACTAAGAGAATATGCTAAAGAGAAATACGGGGAAAGAAAAGGTCATCTTACAATGGCAATAACAGAGGCTGTAGATGAAAAAATAGAAGAAGATGAAAGAGGAAAAGCAAGAAAAAAACTACTCGAGATAATGGAAAAAGGCTACCATATGGGCAAAATAAAAATAAAACATAGAAGCGAGCTTTATGACAGATGAATTTATTGATTCAAATATTCTAATATACCTTACAGATCTTGACTACCCTGATAAAAAAAGAAAGGCAAAGCAAATAATTAGTAGAGCTGTTATTGGAAATGAAAAATTTGCAATATCGCCACAGATTCTGGGGGAGTTTTTTGTAAATGCGACTAAAAAAATTGCTTCGCCGATATCTGAAGAAGAAGGTAAAGAGATTATTAGATCAATAATAAAAAGCGAAAGCTTTTTTATTTTTCCCATAACAAAAGAGATTACCCTCGCTGCATTAGAAATTGTGGAAAAACATAAAATCTCTTATTGGGACGCACAAATAATTTCAGTTATGAAAGAGAATGGAATTTCTACAATTCTTACAGAAAACACAAAAGACTTTAATGTGCCAGGAATAGTTGCTGTGAATCCGTTCAAATAACTAATTCTTTACTGTCACAATCATAAACAATCTCGCCCATGAAAAAAGAAAAAAGCCCCATGAGAAGCCCAATATTAGGGCTACTCTGGGCTGGAAGGCATAAAGGATTGTAATAATATAATAGGCAACGATTGTAAATACAGCAATTGCCAAAAATGCGAGAATTGTATCAAACTGAATTGCGACAAAAGGAATTCTCAACAACAAATCCTTAAATGACTCTTGCGGCAATAAAGCATATCCTACAAAAGTCAGATAAGAAACAATTGTTGAAAATATCCAGGCAAATATTTTTGTTCCCTGAGAAAGCTGCCCTGTTTCTGCTGCGCCTGTTGCAATAAACCAAAACACCGTAAAGGAAATTGCTGCAGCCATTGCTGTCAAAAAATTAAAATGAGTAAAATACCAAATCCACTTTATTTTTTCTTTTGTTCTTGCAAGCAATGCCCAACTAAAAGGCTGAAAAATAGCCCACAAAGCAATTCCTGCAATAATTAATTTTGCCATTGTCCAAAGAAGTTCATTGAGATGTTGCTGCAAAGTTCCAGCAAGCATCACTGCTGCTGCCAATGTATTTTCAGAAACATTTGCTTCAAGCTGTTTTTTTATTGTAACTAACTGCTCAAAGCTCTCAAGAATCATAATAGAAAAGTAATAAAATGCAACTGAAAAAACAAAAAAGAAAACAACATCTATTGCAATTGGAAATAAAAACTTCCATTTCATTTTTTTTATTGTTGAAAAAGTTTCTCTCAGATTATTCTTTATGATGTTCTCACCAAATTCTCCTTTTTTGTATAGCCCCAATCTTTTTTGCCATTATTTATGAATTCTATCAAATAGTACGATCCTATTTCGCCTCTAATGGCAACAGAAGTATTTGCCGACAAAGAAATGTCATCGCTGCTTTGCTGAGAATAATCCATCTTAGGAACTATCTCTAAAGTAATTGTCTCAAGAATATTTTCGGGCAAATATTCTCTCAAAACAAGAGCACTAACGCCATCTTTTATCTTAGCATTTGCTTCAATGGTTTCTGGCGGCGGAGCAGATGAAGACGGTTGTTGTGTCATTGCTATTCTCGATTGTTCTAATCTTGATTCTCTTGCAGCATCTTGAGGTGTTCTTGATCTGCAATAAACAGTAAATTCAAATGGATTTGATTCAGCTGCCTTTGAAAGAACAACATCATTTCCATCAACATTGTCAAGATTTTCCACTATAACTTTTCCTTCCCATTTTACTCCTCTTGCACATTCTATTTGCCTGTTGTCAGGAGTACGGGCATTAACTTCTATTGAATAAGTATTTGCAAAGTCAGACAGTTTATCAAGGTCTATTTCAACAGCAATCTCTGGTCTTGCAAACACCAGCTTATGACTAGTTTGAAAAACTTCTTCAGGAGAGTTCAAATTTATCTCAATATTTCTTGCAGGATTTTGTCTGTCTCTTATCTCAAATATTTTATACTCTATTCTATCACCTACTTTTGTTAATACAATCTCATAATCTTTTGAAGTTGTTCCTCGCGCTTCAACAGGATTTGTGTAATATGCTTTTACTGCTCTTGGATCTTGATTTGTAGTTACTGGAGTGTCAGCGCCGCCAGCAAACTTGCTTGGTGTAATTAAAATATTTGGGAAATTCCTGAGAGCTTCATGATCGAAAGGAATTTTGTTTACTCCTGGTTTTAACTCCACACCTATTCGTGCAGGAGTGTAACCAGAAGGACCTTTTCCTTGGCTAAACACAAAAGTAAATCTTTTTTTGTGGTGCTTTGACTGAACATCTACATTTTCTGGCAAAGTAAATTTGATTTCAAATGGTGAAACAGAAAATGTATCGCCAACAAAATATTCAGAGATTTCTTGATCATCTTTTTTAAAGTAGTCTGGCAATGGCTGGCTAACAAATTCTATTTTTCCAAATTTATTTTCCTGAGTTTCACAGTGGAAATATCCTTTCAGTAAATCGAACTTGCAGTTTGGAGGATAACCTGGACCTTCCTGACTTAAAGGGACTAATACTTGAGAAGATTGTGGCTGACCATTGTTATCAGTCCATGTCCATCTCAGTCTGACTTTATCATAACGGAATTGTGAATTTTCAACTCCTCCATAAGGATCGATATTTGCGTTCTCACTTATTCTTAAGTAAATATTATCGTCATGTATTTCTCCTGGTCCTAAGACACCAGTTCCTGGTCTCATTGCCTGAGTAATTGGAATAGTTTTTGGCTCAGGCTTTCCGTAACAATCACATCTTCCTCCCTCAAACCCTTCTGCAGAATTACAGCTTGCATCATTGCTGCATACAAGTTCAAGCCAATAATTAGTTCCTTTTGTTGATTGTGTTCCAACAACTCCTCCTCCAATAATTCCTGCGCCTATATGATAAACATGAGTTGCAATTCCTGCTTTTGGTTGTGAAACAGGATTTGAAGCAATGAATCTTCTTGTCGCTGGGTAAATAAATCCCTGGCTTGCAATAGAAACTTTAGTTGTCTGCACCATCATGTTTTCCAAATCTGTCAAATAATCGCCAGTAAATGAGTAATAGCAGGCAGACCTTATCAGTCTTTTTTCTGTAAACATCACTTTGTACATGTTTGTCCCGCCATATCTTCCCCTTATTGCTGTTGATATATCATTTCCTGCGCCAGTAAGTGCTCTCAGAACAGAACCGGGAGATTTTTCATTTAAATCTAAGCTTGTTCCTTCTCCTCCGCCATATTTTCTTGTGAAGCATCTTATTCCATCCCAAACAAAATCACATGCATATTGGGTAAAGACTGCTCTGCACATTCCTTCGCTTGCTTTTTTGTTAACCAAAACTGCCTGAGAACATTTCATTACAGCTTCAGAAATTGTTTTCCATTGCTCTAAGTAGCCAATCGCTCCTGGCAAACATCCACATCTCACACTATCCACAAATGAAGAAGTTGGATCAATATAATGCTGCTTTGCCTGTTTTTCAAAAATTCCATTTTGCCTTATTCTTCTGAGATCATCTTCATTCAGATTTTTTCTTTGTGCCAATTCAATTATTTTTTTGCGCGCCCTGTTCTTTATCTCTTCACTTTCAATTGATCTTTGACTTAATCCTGGCTCATTTAGTAACTCCCTAAACTCAGACAAATGAAGTTGACCAGATTCTAAGCGCCTGTACAAATCATATTCATTAGTTATGTCATCTGTGTCTGCCAATTCTTCTTCCTGACCCTTAACGACATAAAGATTTCCTGAATCATCTTTTCTCAAGCGAGGAGCTTCTCCATGATACCACTCTATTTTGTCCCCATGTATTACATATGTCTTATCTCCTATTCTTCTTGTGATTACAGCATTGCCTTCATCAGGATCACAAAATCCTCCAATTGTGTTTAATGCAGAAACTAGCTGTCCTTGAGGCTCAACTTGTTCTTTCCATTCTTTGCTTGCCAAACACGATGAATCCCAATATCTGTCATACTCTGCTTGGCATGGATCCTTTACTTTTTTGTTAGAGAGATGAGGATTTTTTGCACTTTGCTGCCACTTCTCATTTAATTCTTTGTCACTAAGCGCTTCCCAACCTTTACACATGCTTGGGATTTCTCCCTGCTCAACAATTGCATTCTTTTTTTGACCAGTTACAATATCCGGCTTGAAAGATTTCGCATGATACTGTATTGTTGGAGCGCTTGGACATGCTATTCTATCCATCGACCAATGGAAATATTCTTCTATTTTTGCATTGTTTCTTACATAGATGATATTTTTTAAATCTTGTTTGATTTGCGAATCATAGCCACCTTCAACACCCAAAAACATTACATCTGGCATTTTTGCAGCAATTTTTATCAGCACGTCGCCACCTTTGTTTT
>JAWCRX010000059.1:0-5342 GCA_038869035.1 Candidatus Woesearchaeota archaeon
TCTGCTTCTTCATCTATATATTTAGAGTTAAACTCCGGCCATGAGGAATTATGTATCGATTTTTTCTTCTCTTTTTTTGAAAAATAATGATGATATATTTCCTCTGTGATGAATGGGGTTATTGGTGCCATTAATTTCAAAACAGAAAGCAATGATTCATATAGAGTAAATTGAGCACTTTGTTTTGATTTTTCACTATATTTTTGTGAATTATATATCCTATCTTTACATATTTCTAGATAATAATCACAAAAAATATGCCAAAAGAACTTCTCAACTTCATGTTTTGTCTTGGAGTATTCAAATTGATCCATTGTTTCTGTGCTTTCTTTTATTATTTTGTGTAATTTTGATAAAAGCCATCTATCATAAAGTTCTAAATCTGTTTTTTTATGTTCATAATCTTCTAAATGCATCAAAGCAAACTTGGAAGCATTCCATAATTTTGTTACAAACTTTTGTCCTGTAACTACATCTTTCTCCTGATAAGGCATATTTTCTCCTAATTTAGATCCACATGCCCAAAATCTTAATGCATCTGCTCCATATTTGTCCATAACAACTTGAGGAGTTACAATATTTCCTCTTGATTTTGACATTTTCTCCCCAGAAGGAGCCAAAACCCATCCTGCAATCATGCACTCTTTCCATGGATTTTTGTTGTTATGCAACTGTGACTTTACAATTGTATTAAACAACCAAAATGAAATAATATCATGTGCCTGTGGCCTTAAATCCATTGGATAAAGATCATTATATCTCTCAGGAATCAGTGCAGCGGCAATTTGTGGCGTTAATGAAGAAGTTGCCCACGTATCTAAAACATCTTTCTCTGGCAGGAATTCTTTGCTTCCACATTTGCATTGCTTTAATGGCTTGTCTTTTAGCGGATCAACAGGAAGTTGCGATTCTTCTGCTAAAATTACTTCATTACATTTTTTACAATACCAAACAGGAAATGGGATTCCAAAAAATCTTTGTCTTGAAATACACCAATCCCATTGCAAGCCATTTATCCAATTGAAAAGCCTATGTTTCATATGGTCTGGATACCATTTTAATTGCTCTCCAGCTTTAAGAAAATCTTCTCTTTTGTCTAAATATTTGATAAACCATTGCTTCGAATTCAAAATTTCAATTTCTGTGTTGCATCTTTCATGGACATTTACTACATGAATAATTTTTTTCTGGGAAACAAGCAATCCAGCTTCTTCCAAATCCTTTATTATTTGTTTTCTTGCTTCTTTTATTGATAAGTCGGCATATTTCCCTGCTTTTTCAGTCATTCTTCCATCTTTGCTTATTGACATTACTAATGGCAGCTTATGTTTTTTATACCATTCAATATCTGTTTGATCACCAAATGTACAACACATTACAATTCCTGTTCCTTTTTCAGGATCTGCCTTGTCATCTGCTAAAATTGGAACCCAGATGTCAAATAATGGAACTTTTGCTTTTTTTCCAAACAAATTTTGATATCTTCTGTCGTTAGGATGAGCAAATATAGCAACACAACTTCCAAGCATTTCTGGCCTTGTTGTTGAAATTATTAGTGGCTTTCCATCTTCTAATTTGAAAATTATATCATTAAAATAAGATTCAAGCTGTTCATCTTTCATTTCCACCTGAGAAATTGCTGTTTCACATGTAGGACACCATATAGTTGGAGCTTCTTTTTGATATTCTCTTCCTGCTTTGTAAAGATCAATGAAGCTTTTTTGCGAAATTTTTCTGCAATGCTCATCAATTGTTGAATAAAACAAACTATAATCTGCGCTTACTCCAATTTTTTTCCAATCCATAATAAAATCAGCTCTTATTTCTTCTAATGTTGTCAAGCAAAGATTGATGAAATCTGTTCTGTTCATTCTGCTTCCTTTAACATTCTTCATTTTCTCAACTAATCTTTCTGTTGGAAGCCCATTGTCGTCTGTTCCAAAAGGATAAAATACATTAAAACCCTTCATTCTTTTATAGCGAACAATTACATCTTGTTGAGTATAAGAAAAAGAATGTCCAATATGCATTCTCCCAGAAACTGTTGGAGGAGGAGTATCTACAGAATAAACATTTTTTTTCTTTTTGTCAAATCCATAAACTTTTTCTTTTTCCCAGTAATCGAGCCATTTCTTCTCTGAAGTTTTGAAGTCATAAGTTTTTGGTAATTCCATACAAAAAGTTTCTTCTATCTTTATTTAAACTTTCACTTGTATAAGAGGAGCATTTAGTTTTTCAACAATATTACATGCCTCACAAACATCATTATGGCTTGCTTTCCCGCATCTTAGACATTTTTTTATCTCTATGTTTTGCATTTTTATTTTTTCTTTTAATTCTGGAAGCATTTTTATGAAATTCTTCACAATTTGTTGCTTTACTTTTCTTTCTTCCTTTAATTTATTTATTTCATCCCTTACTTTTGCTCTAAAAGAAGAAGGGGCATTTGGGCATTCATTAAAAGAAACATCAAATTTCATCAAAAAAGCATAAGTCATAATTTCTTTTTCAGTCAAAAAATAAAATGGCTTTACTTTTTGTACAAAAAATTTGCTTTCCTCTACTCCAGATTTTGGTCCCAATCTCGATAATAATTCAATATTTCCAGAAAATAAATTCATCATTATGCTTTGAACTTCATCGTCCATGTTATGGCCTGTAGCAATAACATCATAGTCCTTAGAATGTTTGTTTAGCAGATATCTTCTAAGCACCCCACATATTGAGCAAGGTTTCGTGTTAAGGATCTTAAGCATCTCATCTAAAGTAAAGCCAAACTCATCTTTGTAAGAGACTATTCTGTATTTTATGCTGTTTTTTTTACAAAAATTAACAAGATCTTTTAGAGTATTCTCCCTGTAGCCAGAAATTCCTTCATCAATTGCTAAAGCTTCAACATTAAAATATTTATTGCAAAGATAAAGCAATGACAAGGAGTCCTTTCCACCAGAACAAGCAATGACTATTTTCTTTTTTTTGTCAAGCAAATTGTGTTTTTTTATTGTTTTGACAAATTTATTTTCAATATAGCTAATAAAATGTTCTCTACAAAGATTCGGCTCTAAAAATACAGCTTTGTTTTGACACTTTTTACATTCCATATGATCACTTTTATACTTATTTTAATACTGTTTTAATTATAATTAATATACTTACTTTTCTACATATTATATACTTATTATTTTCAAATTTTACTATTGTTAATACTAATAAAGATACTTATTATTATCCTCCAGATATAACCGACAACAACTTCACTTTGTCTCCTTTCTTAACAACATCATCTTCTGTAGCTAATTCATCGTTTACAACAACCAATACTTCAGAAGGATTAACTTTTATTTTCTCAAGCAATTTTCTTACTTTACCTTCAAATTCTATTTGCTCTTTTCTTCCTTCCCTTTCAATAAAGACTTCCATAGAAGCAGGAAAAATTCTTATCTTTAAATATTAATCTAGAATTAAGCAGTGTTGAAGTCGCATTTGGCAGTGAGCGCTTATTTCTCCTTTGCAAGAAGCAGGAAGCAGTTGAGTGCAATGGAATTTCAACTGAACATGACTTTCAAACAGCATCTAGAATTACTTTATTTTAAATGTACTATAAGCAGCTTCTATCTTTTCTTTATTGTCTGAATAAACCTGTGATTTTCCACCAACTTCAAACAAATAAAGATTTCCATCAACAACCACATATCTAGAAATAATTATTTGTTCTGTTTTGCTTCCGTCTTCTTCAACTGACTTAAAACTAACACTTGTCTCATAACCATTTTTGTCGTCTATTTTAATTTCCTTTGTCTTTTTCTCAGCTTCTTCAAATGATTCACTTATCCTTTCAAAGAAAGCCTTCAAATCATCATTGGTTACTTCTTTTTCTACAACTTCGTGTTTTACAATAATGTTTAGTTCTTCTTTACCAGTTGGCAATAAAATAAACATTCCATCGCTTTCCTTTTTACCCCATTCTTTTGGATATTCTAAACTAAACTTCCCATTTTCAAGCAAACTGGTTGTTTTTTCCTCATTTTTTTCCTTAACTTCTTCAACTTGTTTTTTCTGACAAGCAATTAATAGAAGCATCAAAATAAGCATTATCACTGCAATTTTTCTCATTATTTTTATATGTTCTGAGAGTTTAAAAACCTTTGCATATCAAAATATATTTCAGCACGACATTTAAAAACCCATACCTTTATAAACAGATCAAAGTTTCCAATCACAAGGGGATGGTATAATGGTAAAGACTTCTAAAACAAAAAAATCAAGTAATAATGGAAAAAAGTCGCTTGAAGTGGTAAATATTGTAGTCTCAACTTCTTTGGAGCACGACATTCCTTTAGAGAAAATGGCAGCTACATTGTCAAACACAGAATATAACCCAGAACAATTTCCTGGTTTAGTAATAAGAATCAAAGATCCTAAGACAAGTGCTTTAATCTTTAGCTCAGGTAAAGTTGTCTGCACAGGAGCAAAATCGATGGACAAAGTGTATGAAAGCATTAAAAAGATCATAAAAAGTTTAGAAAAAATTAATGTTAAAATTAAAATCGAGCCAAAGGTAAATGTCCAAAACATTGTTGCAGCTGGATCAATTGGCATGGACTTAAACTTAAACAAATTAGCGATGAAGCTTCCTAACACAGAATATGAGCCAGAGCAATTTCCAGGTTTAGTCTATAAGCTTGATGAGGCAAAGGCAACATTCTTGCTTTTTACCAATGGAAAAATTGTTTGTACAGGAACTAAATCAGAAGAAGAAGCAAGAAAAGCACTTGACATGTTGATTGTCAACTTGAAGAAGTACAGGTAAAATGGAGGTTTCACTCCAATTAGCTAAATTTGGAGAATTCTTTGATCAAAACTACTTAGCAGAAATTCTAGAAAATTCAAGAAAGGGAAAAAACTTTATTGTTGTTGATTTCTCAAAGCTATTAAAATTTGATCATGAATTAGCGGAAGAACTTCTTGACCAACCCGAAGAAACTTTAAAAGCAATGGAGCTTGCTATAGAACAATTTGATCTTCCAAAAAAGCTCGAACATTTCAAAGTCCGTATTTCTAATTTGCCAGTTTCTCAACAAATGATGATTAGAAACATAAGAAGCAAATCTCTTGGTAAACTTTACTTTTTTTCCGGAGTTGTAAGACAAAAATCAGATGTTCGTCCACAAGTTACTACAGCAAAATTTGAATGTCCAAGTTGCGGGAATGTAATTAATGTTTTACAGCTAGATACAAAATTTCATGAGCCATCAAGATGCAGCTGTGGAAGGAAGGGAAAATTTCGTATGCTTTCAAAAGAAATGATAGATGCTCAAGGCCTTGTTTTAGAGGAAGCTGCC
>JAWCRX010000060.1:0-5272 GCA_038869035.1 Candidatus Woesearchaeota archaeon
GAAACAAAGTTCTTGGTTGCTAATCTCCCTGTTGAAGTTGATGGCGATCCTACAGAAGAATTGGAAGTCTCTAACTATAAAGATCTAAAAAGAATCGCTACAAACAGAATAAGGGGGGGAGTTTGTATAGTTATAAGCTCAATGGCACAAAAGGCTCCAAAAGTTTTCAAGGAAGTAAAAAAATGGGACGACTCTTTTGGACTGTCACACTGGAAATTTCTTGACACTTTCTTAAAAATCCAAAAGGAAAAAAAAGCTCACGGAGAAAAGAAAAAAGAAGGAGAAAAATTAACCCCAGACCTTACTTATATTTCTGATTTAGTTGCTGGCAGACCAGTTTTAGGGCATCCTCTTACGCACGGTGGCTTTAGATTAAGATATGGTAGATGCAGGACTTCTGGATATAGCTCATGCTCAATCCATCCAGCAACAATGCACATATTAAATAATTTTATTGCGTCTGCCACACAACTAAAATGGGAGCGCCCAAGTAAAGGAACTGCAATTACTGTTTGTGATACAATAGAAGGCCCAATAGTAAAAACAGACAAAGGAGTTTTTAGGTTAGAAACAGAGCAATTTGCCAAACAAATTTCTCCTGAAATAAAAGAAATCCTTTATTTAGGTGATGCTCTTGTCAGCTACGGTGACTTTTTTGACAGAGCACACCCTCTTATTCCTGCTGGATATTGTGAAGAATGGTGGTCGCAAGAGCTTGATCTTGCAATAAAAGAAAAATTCTCTTCAAACATAAAAAAAGCCTCAAAATTTCTTGAAATTAATGAAGATCTTTTAATTTCATTGATAAAAAATCCATTAACCACAAAAATAAAAGCAACTGAAGCAATTTTAATATCGAAAAAATTACAGATTCCTTTGCATCCTCGCTATACTTACCACTTTTCTCATATAAAGGAAGACGAATTTAGGCAATTTTGTCAATGGCTTCAGGAAACAGAAATACATATTGATGAAAATTTTGTTTCAAAAATTGTTCTTCCACTAAATAAAACAGGGAAAATGTTAGATTTTCATCCTTCAAAAAAAGAAAATTTTTTTGAGGCAAAAAGAACGTTAGAATTAATGGGAATTCCACACCTTTTTGTTGCTAATGAGAACATAGTAATAGAAAAGGATGATGCAATTGCATTTTTTCATATATTTAATCTCGAAGAAAAAGAAAAACTTCTTTCTTATAACTCAGAAAATGTTCTTTCTTTCATCCAGACTATTTCAAAGCTTTCTTTGAGAGACAAATCTGGAACATTCATTGGTGCAAGAATGGGTCGTCCAGAAAAAAGCAAAATGAGAAAATTAACCGGCTCTCCTCACGTATTATTTCCTGTAGGTGAGGAAGGTGGAAGACTAAGATGTTTTCAGGATGCCTTAAAAGATGGCAAGATTACTTCACAATTTTCAATTTATTATTGTAAATCCTGTAAAAAAGAATCTGTTTTTTCTGTATGTGAAAATTGCAACAAAATTGCAACAAAAATGTTGTTTTGTGACAAATGCGGCATGATAGAAAATTGTTCTCATAATCCTGTTTCTTTTAAAGAGCGATCAATTGATATCAATTATTATTTTTCAAAATGTCTTGAAAAATTACAAATGCAGACTTATCCTGACTTAATTAAAGGAGTTAGGGGCACATCAAACAAAGATCATATTGCTGAGCATCTAATAAAAGGAATTTTGCGTGCAAAACATGACATTTATGTCAACAAAGATGGAACAACTCGTTATGACATGAGCGAAATTCCTATGACTCATTTCACTCCTAAAGAAATTCATACCTCATTAGAAAAACTAAAACAACTTGGTTATTTTAAAGACATTCATGGAAATGCTTTGACAAATGAAAACCAAATTTTAGAATTAAAGCCACATGATGTTGTCCTTCCAAGTTGTCCAGAAACAACAGATGAAAGAGCAGATGATGTTTTATTAAAAATATGCAACTTTGTCGATGATTTGCTTGTCAATTTGTACAATGTTAATTCATTTTATAACATAAAATCAAAGGAAGATTTACTCGGACAATTAATAATAGTACTCGCCCCCCATATTTGTGCGGGCACAGTTGCCAGAGTTATTGGTTTTTCAGATACACAGGGCTTTTATGCGCATCCTCTCTTGCATGCATCTGTTAGAAGAGACGCAGATGGAGACGAATGTTGCTTCATTCTTTTAATGGATGCTCTCCTGAATTTCTCAAGAAAATATCTTCCAGATACTCGAGGAGCAAGAACAATGGACACAACTCTTGTATTAACTTCAAAAATAATTCCTTCAGAAGTTGACGACATGGTTCAAAAAGTGGATGTTGTCTGGAAGTATCCAATTGAACTTTATCAAGCCGCATTAGATTACAAATCTCCGTGGGAAGTAAAAATTGAACAGGTTTCTCATAGGATAAATACACCTTTGCAATATGAAAGCTATGGCTTTACTCATCATACTTCTTCAATTAATGCTGGAGTTTTATGCTCTGCTTACAAAGCCCTTCCATCAATGGAAGAAAAACTTTTGATGCAGATGAACCTTGCTGAGAAAATTCGTGCAGTAAATGAAAGTGATGTCGCTAGATTAGTTATTGAAAAACATTTTATAAAAGATGCCAGGGGGAATCTAAGAAAATTCTCTACCCAAGAATTTAGATGCGTAAAATGCAACGCAAAATTTAGAAGGCCTCCATTGTCAGGGAAATGCTTTTGTAAAAGTGGAAGAATAATTTTTACAGTTTCTGAGGGCTCTGTAATAAAATATATCGAGCCTTCCTTATCTCTAGCCAAAAAATACAAAATTCCTCCCTATTTGCAACAATCCCTTGACTTAACAAAAAGAAACATAGAAGCAGTTTTCGGCAAAGAAAAAGAAAAGCAGTCTGCATTAGGAGCTTGGTTTGGATAATTTTACCACTAACTTAGTACAATAAACTTTAAATAGTCTTTTTCTCGTATATTATTCATGAAAGCTCAGGTAACAATCTTCATAATTACTGGCATGATAATCATTCTTTTAGGTTTGTTGTTGGGGGTAGTTATAACTAATGAGCTTTACAAAGATGAAAGTACAAGAGCAGCCACAGATCCCGCTCCAATTAAGTCATTCATAGACGGCTGTATAGAAAGAACTGCTCATGATTCTCTTTTCTTTTTTGGCATGGTGGGAGGAAAAATTGAACCACAACATTTTTCTTCGTTCTTGGAATATGATGATTATTATAAAATTCCTCACTGGTATTACGTAGGAGAAAACAGAGCTCCATCTGATGCAGATGTAGAACAAATTCTTCAGACATATGTAAACCAAAATTTAAAGAAATGCATCAATAATTTTTCGGAATTAAGCAAAACTGGCTGGAAATTTCAGGATTCACAGGTTTCAACAAAAGTTTACATTAATGATTTTGATGTAATATTTAATGTCTTTTATCCAGTCACTGCATCAAGAAGTGATATTAAAGTAGAATTTACAGATTTTTCAATTAAAATTCTTTCAAGATTAAAACAAATCCTTGAAGCCAGCAGATATATTGTTTATCAGGAAGTTTCTGATACTCAGAGAGAAGGAGAGCCATTAATTTGGTGGCCAAAACTTTCACAAATTGCAAAATCTAACTACAATATTACAGCTCATGCAGAGCAAGACAACAATATCGTGTACAGAATAGTAGACCTCGATAAAAATTATATGATAAATAACGAATTGTATACTTTACAATTCGCAAACAAAATAAGATGAAAATAAAAATTTTAATAACAACATTAATAATTTTGTTATTAGTTCCTTTTTCTTATGCACAAGAAGGCAAAGGAGTTTTGACTAAATGTGCACAAGGAAGTTTAAATGAAATTGTCAGCATACTTACAGATATGGGATTTAATTCTGAAAGGCAGGATGATGAATGTGGGGAAACTAACGCAAAAGAAGAAGTCGGAACAAAATTGGCTGGCAGTTTTCTTGCTTGTATTGCTTGTGCCCAAGCAGCTGCAGTTGCAGGCGGAGGGATGATTACTGATGCAATAGAACAAGCATGTGCAAAAAAAGTTCAAGAAATAATTTCTAAAAAAGCAGGAGAAGAAAAAAGAGATGATGCAAGACAAAATCATCGAAATGCAGCTTGCAATGAACTTAATGATTGTGCATCAAATCATTATCAAACAGCAACCGCTTCTTCCATTTCTGAAGCAAAGGCAAGAACAGACTGCAATCCTGAAATAATGAATCAATATGAAGATATAATAAAAGTAAAAGCAGAAGAAACTCAAGACCCTAAATTTGCTGGGGTAGTTGATCCTAATATACCACAAGCAAATGCAGGGTTGAATAAGATGAAAACAGGGTCTGGAACACCACCATATCCTGAAGCAAATTCTACTATTGCTTTAGCAAACTCTGTTAGGGAATTTAAAGGTTATGATAATACTAATAATAATTCTTATCACCCCAACAGTCAAATTACTACTGCTGTGGTTTCAGACATTCCACAGGAATTATCAATAATAGATGAGCAAAGATCAGCAATGGCTAAAACAATAGCTCCACCTTATACTTTTCAATACAATAATTGTGTAGGAGAAAGAGTTCCATTTTCACTGCACTCTTCAGCACGTGGTTGCATTACACCTTCAAAAAATGTTAACTCCCCCTTTATTGGCGAATATGGTGTAGAGTATTACTTTGATAGTGGAACAAAAGTTATATGCTCTCTTCCTCAAGGAGCAGAATGTGAGACTTATATGAGTCCTGAAATTTTAAAACCGATTGGCCCCCAGCATGCTGAAATAATCACTTCATCACAGCCACTTTTTGTAACATCTTCATTCTATGAATTTGCTGAAAACGGGCATTATTTCCTTAATTTAGCAGAAAAACCAATCGAGAAGATAATTATAATAAAAAATTTCATTTCAATGTCAGACATTTCAATAGAAAATTTTCTTCGACCCGTGAAAATTTCATTTGGAGACAGTACAGATGTGGTTTTAGATAATTCTATAAATCTTGATTTTACAGAATACAAAAAAATCAATGGAAACGGGTATAGCAACATTTTCTTGCCAGCAACAAAAACAGGGCAAATAGAAGCAGCATTTCCTGCAGGTTATAGAGCAGACTACGCAGTTGGAAGAACAATAGTAATTAATTGGCTTAATACAAAAACAATTGATGACTATGAAATAAAAGATGCAAAGAAAAACGTTTACTTGATAAAAGATGGAAAAGTAATTGATTCTAATGGAAAAATATTGCAAAGCAATTTTCC
>JAWCRX010000061.1:0-5210 GCA_038869035.1 Candidatus Woesearchaeota archaeon
AGAAAGAGAGATTGCAAAAAATATCTCAAAAGAAAAAGGAACTTTTTCTGTTGCTGAAGTTTTAGAAGAACTTGAGAAAAATTCATTGTTGAAAGAAAATGAAAGGAAGGAGGTGATGAAAGAAATAAATGACTGGATTAAAGATGATCCTTTTTGTCAGCTAAAATCAGCTGACGAGGGAATCAAAAAATACTCATTCACTTAAGGAGGTGGAATAATGGAAAAGAACTTTTGGATATTTGTAGCTGTGCTTGTACTCTACGTTGTAGCTGCAAATGCTGCATTGATAGATGATTTAAGTGCAAATGCTCAACTAACAGAGCCGGAAAAGGCAAGTCTTGCAACTGCATTAGGACCAATAGGAAAGCTTATTGCAGTTTTGCAGTACGTTGCTGGAGTAATAGTTGTTCTTGGAATAATCGCTGCAGGATTTACTTACTATAAAGGCGATGTACAAAGCAAACACTTGACTTTGCAGAGAATATCTGCTCTTGTGTTTGGTTCAATACTTGTCTTTGGTGCAACAACAATTGCCAGAATCCTTGGGATAGCATGAAAAAATTAATTTTTGTTTTTTTGTTTTTATTACTTCTTGCAGGAGCAAATGCCGGGGCAGAGGATGAAGAAGAGAATGAGAAGACTTTATTGGCTGAAGTAGGAAAAGAGGCAATAGTAGCTGCGTTGCCTTCAATACTTGAATTTGTTTTAGATGTGCTAACAAAAGTTCTTACAATTATTCAAGATATTGTCGTTCAAATTATTACAACAGAAATTATTTTAGAAAAAGTCTTTCCAGTATATACAAAAATCTTAATTTTAGCTACATTTGGCATACTTGGAGTAATTGTCTATACAGGATGGTTATGGCTTTTCTCATCGATAGATATTGAAAAAAGGATTGAAGCAAAAGAACAAACACTTCATTTGATATATCTCTCAATAGGATTAGCAATATCTTACCCTATAATAAAAATTTCATTAGAACTTTCAAACGGAATAACTCTTTATATATCAGAAATAACAAAAAGTTTGGAACAAAATCTTTTGGTTCAAAATTTTGGAACAATTGTTGCAGCAGCGGGAGCTGTGTGGGCAGGATTAATTAGCATGGGAACGTTAATTGCAGTATTTTCAGCAATACTTTATTTTATGGGTTCATTTCTTTTAAGAATTTTCATAAGACACATATTAAATGTAGTTTTAATATTAGCAAGTCCTCTCATCCTTATTCTTTTTTATCTCAAGCCAACAAGAGAATATGGAAAAAAAGGAATACATCTTCTTTTCACAAATATGTTTTTTTCTGTGGTTTGGCTGCTTGTCTACGCTGGTGGCGGAATAGCTGCCACTTCTTTACCAGGAGGAAGTCTATTTAGTTTTCTATATGGCCCGTTTATTCTTGCTGCAATTATTTATCTCAATACAAGACTTTATGATAATTTTGTTTTGAACTCAACTGGATTTGGAACCAGCAAAAATGTAGCGGTTTCAGCAATGAAAAACCTCTATCAAAGAGCCACACATGCAATAAAAGGTGCTTAAATGTATGAAATACCAAAAAACCTAAACAAATATTCAGAAGAATTTGTCCCTTTTGTAAAATGGAATTTAAAACAATTTATTTATGGGATGTCTTTTTTCATAATAGACTTTTTATTTTTTGTAAAAGTTAATATGAATAATACAACAAAGCTTATTATATTAGCAATTGCTGTTCTTCTGCAATTTATTTTTGTTCATAAGAATCTTGATCAATATTTATTTTCTTACTTTAATTATTTCAGAAGCTCAAGAAAGGTTGGATATTATGACAAAAAAATGGAGAACTTTATAGATATAAAAGAAATTGAAAAAAATGTTGTCTTTCTTAAAGATGGAACAATCCTTGCCATAATAAAGATTCAACCAATTGATTTCAGTATCTTGGGAACAAATGAACAACAGGAATTGCTTCAAAGATACAGGTCTTTTCTAAGAAGTCTTGACTTTCCCTGTCAAATTTGTTGTAGAAGTGCAGAAGTGAGTCTCAATAACTGGATATCTAATTTGGAAAAAATGACAAGAAAAAATAAAAATAGAAATTATTCAAGATATAAAGCATTTGAAAGTTGGATAAATAAAGAGATTGCAGATCAAAAAGTGAAAACAAGGCTGTTTTATCTTGTAATTCCATATAAACCAAGTAAATCTAAATTTTCTTTTTCAAAAAAACAAAATGACGATTTGAAGGAAATTGAAAGAATGGCTGATGATGCTATTGAAAAATTAGAAATTAGTGGAGTAAAGGCAAAAAGAATGAAAGATGATGAATTGCTTTCTTTATTTACAACCTATTTTACAGATATTGGAGAAATAAAAATGAGTGCCATTTCGCCGGTGAGTTGGCTGAAACAATGAAGAAGACCAAGAAACATACAAACAAAAAACGAGAAATCTCCATTTTACAATTTAAATCTCGCTATAAATGGTGTTGAAAAATGACATGGCAAATTGAAGGAGACAAAACCGTAAACAACGAGATGATTAGTGCAATTTATCAGATAAAACCACCAAAAACAGTTCTTTGCTATGAAGAGCAAAAAGAAATCAGGGAGAAGTGGGGCAGAATTTTGCATGAGATTGATTTTCCAATACAAATAACTGCAAGAACATTAAATAGTGATCTTGATAAAAGAATTCCTTTGCTGGTAGAGAAGCTTTCTAAAGAAAAAAAGAAAAATCTCGCTAAATTTAAGATGTGGGTAGAAGAGTTTGTCAGAAAAAACTGCAAGCCAACAAGACTTTATTATATAACGGTTTCATATAAAGCAAATATAAAAAAGGATAAACTAAGAGCAAATGTGTTTTTGGAACAAAGACAAAAAAAATTTGAGGAATTACTTAATAATTTGAACATAAAAAGAAATGTTATAGCAGAATTAAAATTAAGAAACAATTATGAGAAAAAAATCTATGATGAGTATAGGCAGAAGAAAGCAATGATTGGACTTCATTATTATAAAAAGAAAAAAAGATTTTATCATTATGGAAAGATTGTAAAGAATCCCAATCAAAAGATAAAAGAATTTTTGAAAGAGCAGACAAATCCTTTTCTTGAGAAAAAGGAAAGTTGGCAATGGAAATTGCTTTCCTCAAAAGAGCTTTCTAACTTGTGGGAATCTTTCAACAACGAAGGAATTTTTGTGAATAGTGAGGAAAAATACTGGTCGATTGAAGAGCTTTACGAGTATTGGAGGAAAAATACATGAAATTGTTTAAACAGATCTTCATGGGAAAAGAAGAAATAGAACTTTTAGGAATAAAAGTTTATAATGCTGCTGCCAAAAAAGGTGTTTTGTATGAAAAAGAGTTCAACCAAATAACCAAAGGATGCACTGAAGAAGAAAAAGATGCTATAAGAAAAGAGATTACTGAAAAATACAAAGTTGTTTTTGACGATGGAGTTTATGTAATAAAAGAAAAAGAAGAAAGCGAAGATGAGAAGAAAAAAATTCTCTCTGCACTAATAAAACCAGAGTATGTTAATACTTCTTTTGACAATGTTCAGATAGGAACAAAATACTTCAGCGGATTAACATGCATTGGATTGCCTGAACAAGTTACTGAAAATTGGCTAAGTGCACTAACAAGAGAAAAAAGCGATATTGACTACACTATTTTTATTGAACCGAGCTCTGTTGCTATTTTACAAACTTATTTAACAAATGAATTAAAGAAAATCAAAAATGATCTTTATCTTTATCAAGCAAGAGGGGAAGATAATCCTGTATTAGAACAAAAAAGACAGGAGATAATAGAAAATCTTCACAATATCTCTAAAGGAACTTATCGTCTATATAAAACACAAATACATATTGCTGCAAAAGGAAATGATTTGGAAAGTGTAAAGCTATTGACAAGAAAAATCAATTCTTCATTAAAAGGGCATGGCATAATAACAAAAATGCCAATAAATTATCAAGAACAATTAATAAAATCAATACTACCTACTGCCACAAATCAAATAAAAAATGAAGGATTGCTAATTCCTGACAATGCTCTTGCTGCTTCATTTCCATTTTCAAGCCCATTTGATGATGTTGATGAAGAAGAAGGAATATTGCTTGGATGGAATGAAAATAATCTGCCAATAGCAAGAAATCTTTGGAAAGAGGATTCTTATTCTGGCTGTTTCTTAGGAGCAACAGGGAGGGGAAAAAGCTATGCATGCAAAATATTTTTAGATCAGGAGCATACAATAAGAGGCACTAAAATAATTGTAATTGATCCTGCTGCAACAAGAGCTGGTCAACCAGAATACAAAAGAATGTGTGAAAAATTAGGGGGCGATTATATTTCTTTTAGCACTGATTCAAAAAATTTTCCTTCAATAATGGGACTTTATAGTGGAAATTTCTTAGACGATGTTTTTGCAATCGAGCATATTTTAAGTGTAATGCTTGGTGGAGAAGAAGGAGTAAATGACGCACAAAAGCCATGGCTTGAAAGAGCAATATTGATGGCATTTGAAGCTGTAGGAATAAATAAAGATGACAAAACAACATGGAGAAGAAAACCCCCCACACTAGAACATGTTAATGCAGCATTAAAAAAATTGCTTAGAGAAGCAAGAACAGAAGCAGCAAGAATGAGTATTGAGGCATTAATTAGCAGAATGTCAAGATATGTTGGAAAGGGAATGTATAGTTTCATTAACCACAATTCAAAAGAATTAGAATTCAACAATAATTTTGTTGTTTTTGAATTCAAAAATACACCTGAAGAAATTAAAGATGCACTTACTGCAATAGTTATGAACTTTGTAAAAGCAAAAGCAATGAGTAATTTAGATAAAACATTGATTGTTCTAGAAGAGGCACATTTATGGCTTAAACATCCTGTGTTGGCAGACTTTTTAGCAACAATGATTGTATTGATAAGAAAGTCAAATACAGGAATGATCCTTGTTTTACAGGATTTAGGACAATTAGAAAATTGTGAACAGGGAGAAACATTATTGGGGAATATGCAGTTTGCTTATCTAATGGGTTGTAAAAAGAATTTAATAGAAAAAACTGGAACAACTTTTAATTTAAATGATGTTGAAAAAGAAGTTTTAGTTGCTTCTCCAAGGGGAAATGGGATATTGTTATGGGGAGATCACCATTATAAAATAAATATAAAAATAGACCCTGAAACCCATAATTTAATTACAACAAATCCTGAAGAAG
>JAWCRX010000062.1:0-5257 GCA_038869035.1 Candidatus Woesearchaeota archaeon
AATAACTTTAAATGAACTCTGGGAGAAAAAGCAGGCACCTTGGAAAATTTGGCATTAATTCTTTCTATAGATCAAAAACCCACCTATAGACAAAGCAATCGGTAAAACTATGCTTTGTATGTAAAAATTTAATCCGAGCATTGCAAGATAATAACTTAAAATTCCCATTAAGGAAAATCCTAATGCAGTTCCTATTCCAAATCTTAATAAAAAGTCAATATCTTCATGCCATCTTAACATAATAAAATATCCTGGCATTATAAAAAGCCAAAAAAAAGCAAATACTGTTCTTATGTTTGTCAAGATATTTTCATTATAAAAAACAATTTGAAATACAATAATCATTCCTACAAAAATAAGTCCAATTTGCTTTAGTTCACTAACTATTTTTTCATCCATTTATCTCACCAATGCAATTTTCTCCAGGTTTTTGATTTTTTAATATGCTGACAATGCCATTGTTAAATGCTTCTTTTATATTTCTGTTTTTTAACAATTCTTCTCTGATTGCAGAGCCATATTGTCCATAGACAGGCGGATTTGTTTGTACATCAATTATTAAGTAACGAACTGAGCAAATATCAATTGGTTTTTTGAAATAATCAAGTTGCTCAGTGTAATAATACCCATAATCAAAGAATGTTTTTCTATAAGGATATAGTGTTCCACAACAATCCCCCAGTTTTGTCGAGTTAATATAACGTGGAATTATTCTTTGTTCAATAAATGGTTCTAATCCACTGGAAATATAATGTACTCTTTGACTATTTCTTAAAATTGCAGTTGCACTATAAAGAGGATTTCTGAAAAAATAAATTTCTGCTTCTTTTTCGATATTGTTTTGCATCCACTTAAATGCTTCCCAATGATATGGATTCATCATTCCGGGATCAGAAGGTACAGAAATTTTTGGTAGGTGAGGAGCATTTAAAATAAATGCAATGAGAAATAATGCGCTTATTCCCATACATAAATGCTTTCTTAGATTTTTTATTGGTTGAGTTAGTAACACAACAGCTGATCCAAACAACAATGCAAAGAATATTGGCCAAAAAAATCTGAATTGAAGAGCTCTCACAAAACCAAGATAATTAATGAAGCCAGTAACTATGCTAAAGATTACAAGAATGGCAACTTCTTTGTATTTTTTGAATGAAAGAAACAGAGCTAAGATTCCTATAAAGAAAAGAAGCAACAATATTTCAAAATGAGAAAACTGTAGAGTCATAGGGAATCCTGGATACTCAGTTAAAACTTCAAATTTCAAAGGATTTGCATAAGACCATGTAAATTTAAATATCACTAAATAGAAAAATGAAACTATTAAAAACAATATTGATCCATTAACTATTTGCTTTATTAAATAAATATTGATTTTTCTTTTTTCAATAATGTCTGCTATCAAAAATATTGTTACAAATATTACAGCAAAAACAATTTCCGAGGTATGAGTTAAAACAATTCCACTCGATAAAAGTCCAAAGAGAACCCATCCATATTTTTTTTCTATAAAGAAGGAAGATATTATGAAAGCAACAAGCAATGATTCACTTACCAACGCTGGCCAGTGACCCCAAGTGTATGCAGGAACATTTTGCTCCATGAAGACAAGAGCCATAAAAGGCAATGAGGCAACTGCAACAAGAACATTTTTTGTTTCAAGAAATGAATACATAATAAATATAGCAAGAATTGTTGTTAAAAAAACTAGAAGAAGAAGCAAATCATAAATTTCAACCCCGCTTACAATATTAGTCAAGATTGTTAAATGATAAAGTATTGGTGGATAAAACCCAACAACGTCCTTTTTTCCGCCAGAAATATAATTTGGCTCGTAATAATAGTCTCCTTGCAACTTTATTGCATCTGCTCTTGTTTGATGTTGAAATGCATCTGAAGCAAAATAGCCATGAGGAAAGTCATGAGATATTTTATGCTGAAAAAAGGTTCCTATGCTTACCCATAGCATAGTAAGCAATATTACAATTAAAAAAATTTTTTCTGGCTTAATTTTCATTTCTTTTTCTCCTATGTTCAAAGATAAAATATGCAACTATTAAAGTTAATGTTGTTAAAGTGATAATCTTTCCATAAAATGCTGATTTAGGTTTATATTCAAATAAAACCTCTCCTTCTTCTACTTTTACTGCACTAATAACGCCATCTGCGCGTTCGATTTTCAGTTCTTTACCATTTTGTGTTGCAATCCATCCTGGATATGCGGCATATCGTTCACTTACAACAAGCCACCCTTCTTTTGGAGAAATTATTTTTTTCTTTTCAAAAGAAATAGTCTTTATGTTTTCATCTCCTATTTTTGTATAGTTTCCTTTTAGTGCCTCTAAAAACTCATCTTCATTAATTTGTTGCTCTCCCTTAAGTATATCTGGAAATAATTTTCCTCCTCTTTGTTTGTATTGGAGAAGAGTGCTTTGAGAATGTTCTGTCAATGAACCAGGAGCAAGAACTAAAGCACCATACTTTGAAAGTTCTTCAATAGAATAATCTTCAATTTTTCCTTCTTTCCAGATTAATGCTGCTTTTTTAGGATCAAAAAGATTACTTAGCATAATAGAGTAGGTTATCTGAGGAACAGCATTTTTATCTCCTATGATTGCAATTGTATTAGTTGTCACCCATGCTCTTGGCATAGCCTTTTCATTTTCATAGATATAATTTGGAAAGGACTTGAGATTTTCTTCGGGGGGGCAGAATCTATCTTTTGGTTTGAATTCCTCAAAAGTTTTTACTAACACAAATCCTGTAATATTTACTTCAGACTTACTTGTAACATATTTGACATTAAGATTTCCCCACATTTTTGATGGGTTTTGATAAGATGTTGCAAGATAACCATTCATGTAATCTGTATCCCAGTTGTTTACATATCCAAAGATATGCTCGAGATTATAATAGACTGTATAAGGGTCTGTTGGCCAGTCTATTCCTCGAGTTTCTAGGTCATGTACTCTAAATGTTTCTTTTTCTCTTAAAGAGGAAAGATATTTCATTCCTTCATTTTTCTCTTTTATTTCTTCAAAATTACACAATGTTTCGTTAAAGGGCTTTGAAATAAAAAAAGTCAAGCTGAGAATTATTCCTGCACAGATAAGAACAAAAACAACATTTGATTGTGTTTTTCCTTTTTTTTCTATTTTGTTCAAAAATTCCCTACTCCCAAATGCTGCTAGCAAAGAACCAGCGAAACTCCACATAATATAACCTCTTTCCAGATATCTGAATGACTTCCATGGAGGGATATATTTCCATAAGAAATAATAGAACCACGACCCCGTTACGAATAAAATAGTTACTATAATAACTAAACTTAAGAACCAAATCACTCTATTTTTCTTCAATCTAAATATCCCGAAGAGTGCAAGAAAAAAAGCAACTATGCCAATTTTATACTTGTCAATTCTTCCAGGAGCCTTAGAATATTCATAGTGATATTCTAGAATCCCTCCTTCAACCATTGCAAAAAAGAGGTCTTTTATTTTTGTTGTTCTAGAAGCACTTTCTTCATACGATAATTTTGCTCTGCTTCCTAATTCAATGTTCTCTTTTATTGGAACTACAATTATGGCAGATAAACCAAATATGACCAAAACAAGCAACAAACTGACAGAAACAACTTTTTTTGAATGTTCTTTGATGTTTTTTCCTATCAGTTGAATAATAAGATAACATCCTACAATTAATCCAGTAAACAATGAAGCTTTTAGATCAGGAGCAGTTAATATTTGAAGTGCAGTGAGAATGCCTCCAATTACTGTGTTTTTTATCAGATCTTTCTTGAATGCTTTAATAACAAAAAGAATGATTAGTGGCAATAACGTTACAGCACAATATTGATTAAGTGCCCCTTCATTCAATTTCGTCCACATGAATCCACTAAACATGTAAACAAGAGATGCGATAAAAGATGCTTTTTTATCGCTTGTAAGATAAAATGCGAGGATATACATGCTCAAACTTATTAAAATCGTACAAAGAATAAAAGTAAGGATTATCGCTGTCAAAGAATTGTTTGTTAGTAAAAGAAATAGTCCGACATAAGACAAAACAAAAGGAGCAATACCATCGAGATAAGGACTTCCTGCCATAAGATAGGGTTGCCAAAGAGGCAAAAAATTTTCATAATAAAAGATAGACTGTCTTAAAATCTCAACTTTAGGATAATATGCAGTTACGGGATCTAGATATTGAATTTTTTCTAATGAAAGAAAACTACTAATCTGAAATAAACTTAAAAAGAAAAGAACACAAAGAAATTTCCAGTGATCTTTAACAAAACTCTTTATATTTTTCATATTTTCAGATATTTTTTGTAAATTTTATAGAATAATGCTTTTCGCTTTTTTCCAAATGAACCAGAATAAAATCTCCTAATAAACCAAGTGTGAAGAATTGTATTCCTACTAAAAGAAGCAAGACTCCAAACAAAAGCAATGGCCTAGATCCAATTGTTTCTCTGAGAAAAAGTCTTAAATATGACAAATAGATTGTGATTCCTAAACCAATTAAAATGAAAAATGCAGAAATCATCCCAAAAAAGTGCAAAGGTCTGTTTTTGTATGATGAGAGAAACTTTATTGACATTAAATCTAAAGGGGCAAAGAAAATCCTGCTTGCTCCCCATTTGCTCTTTCCATGTAATCGAGGCCTATGATTTATTTCTACTTCTGTAATTTTATATCCTTTGCTTTGTGCAGACAATGGAATATAACGAAACATGCCAGCATAAACAGGCACATCCATTGCAACTTCTTTTTTCATACATCTAAAATTGCAATCTATGTCATGAACTTTACTTTTTGTTGTTAATCTGACAAGAGTGTTGAATATTCTTGATTTCAGGACAGTAAAAAAAGAGTCTTTTCTTTTTCTTTTCCATCCAACAACAACGTCAAATCCTTCCTGTGCTCTTCTGTAGAGTCTAGGAATATCATTGGGATCTTCTTGCAAATCAGCATCTATTGTTATAATCCACTTTCCCTTTGCATAATGAAAACCTGCTTCAAGTGCAGGCCCTTTTCTTGAGTTTTTAGAAAGCGATATTAACTTAAATTTACTGTCTTTTTTTGCAATTGCAGATGCAACTTCTTCAGTTCTGTCTGTGCTACCATCATTTACATAGATTATTTCATATTTCTTATTCATTCTTTCCAGAACTTGCTTTAGTTCCTTGTATAATGGGACAACATTCTCTTCCTCGTTAAATGCAGGCACAATTACTGATATTTCCATATAGATA
>JAWCRX010000063.1:0-5200 GCA_038869035.1 Candidatus Woesearchaeota archaeon
TTCTGATATACTGATGAATGGGTGGAGAATTGACACAAACACCGCCTATCCTGCTATGTTGTCTCTAAAGGATGCAAGTATTGGCTTCATAAGAAAGGGAGAAGATCTCTCAAGAATTTACGACATAGGGGATTATGTTGTTGTTCAAGTTACAAATGTTACTTCGCAAAATCTTGTGGATGTTTCAATGAGGGGGCCGGGCTTGAGAAAATTAATTGGTGGAAGAGTGATCACAATTAACTCAAACAAAGTTCCAAGAATTATTGGTTCAAAAGGAAGCATGGTTAGCATGATAAAAGAATATACTGGCTGCAGAATAATTGTCGGTCAAAATGGATGGGTCTGGATACTGGGTAACCCAGAATCAGAAATTCTTGCTGTTAAAACCATAGAAAAAATAGAAAATGAGGCTCATATGCAAGGGTTAACAGACAGAATAAAAGATTTTCTTGAAAAAGAAACTGGTGGAGTTAAAAAAGGAGCAAGAATGAAAGAAAACTTAGAGCAAAGTGATCAATATGTACGATAAGAGATTTGACGGTAGAAAGGCAGAACAATTAAGACCAATAGAAGCAAAAGTTGGAGTAATTAAACAAGCTGATGGAAGTGCATCTTTTAGAATAGGAAAAACGTGGGCATTGGCAGCCGTTTATGGTCCAAGAGAACTTCATCCTAAATTTTTGCAAAATCCTGCAACAGGAATATTGAGATGCAATTACAACATGATGCCATTTTCAGGAATGGGAGATAGAGTTAGACCTGGAGGAAACAGAAGGGCAAAAGAACTTTCAATGGTTACAGAAAAATCCCTTTTACCGGTTTTAGACTTGAAAAAATATCCTAATGCAGTTGTTGATGTTTTTATTGAACTCCCACAAACAGACGCAGGAAGTAGATGCGCAGGAATTTGCGCAGCATCAATGGCCCTTGCAGATGCAGGAATAGAAATGAAAGATCTTGTTTGCGCAGTCGCAGTAGGTCATGTTGACAATAACATTATTCTTGATTTAACATATGAGGAAGAACATTATCCTGAATATGCAAAAGACAAAGTAGAAAATCCAGAAGTTGCTGATATTGCAGTTTCTTTGCTTCCAAACTCTAATGGAATAACTTTACTTCAGATGGATGGAATAATAACAAAAGAAAAATTACACAAAGCTTTAGAATTGGCAAAAAATGGTGCAAAACAAATCTTTGAAATTCAAAAAACAGCTTTAAAAGAAAAATACAAAGGTGAATAAAATGAATCAAGAAAAAAATCATCTACTTCAATTTTATGAAAAAGGTCTTAGAATAGATGGAAGAAAATTATCAGATTACAGACAACCAGTAAAAATAGAGTATGGTGTTTCTGAAACAGCCGAAGGTAGTGCAACTGTAACGATAGGCAATACAATAGTTATGGCAGGAGTAAAAATGGAAATAGGAAAGCCATTTCCAGATACACCAGAAGATGGTGGATTAATGGTAAACGTAGAATTATTGCCTTTATCAAATCCAGAATTTGAAGTAGGCCCGCCAGGAATTGATGCAATTGAATTGGCAAGAGTTGTTGACAGAGGAATAAGAGAAAGCAAAGCAATTGATACAAAAAAGCTTTGCATTGAAAAAGGAGAAAAAATATGGACAATAATGATAGACGTCATATCTATAAATGCAGAAGGAAATCTTCTTGATGCTTGCGGATTGGCAGCACTTGCTGCATTAAGAGATGCTCGCTTTCCAAAATATGACGGCGAAAAGCTTGACTTCAAAACAAAAACAGATGAAAAAGTTTCTATAACAAAAGTGCCTGTTCCTATTACAATACATAAGATTGGAAACTATCTCATAGTTGACCCCCTTCCCGAAGAGGAAAAGTTATCAGAAGCCAGATTAACTATTACAACAACTGAAGATGGAGAGCTTTGTAGCTTGCAAAAGGGCGGAGATACCCCTTTAACAGTTGAAGAAATAGATCAAATGGTTGAAATAGCTAAAGAAAAAGGAAACTTTTTAAGAAAGTTTCTAGAGTAAGCGATAAAACTTATAAAATAGGACAAAATTTTGAGACAAAATGGAAGAAAACTATACAAAGTATGAAAAAACAAGAGTACTTGGAAGCAGAGCATTGCAAATATCTATGGGAGCTCCATTTTTAGTCAAATTATCAGAAAAAGATCTTGAAAAAGTGCGTTACAATCCTCTTGAAATAGCAAAACTCGAATTTGCTGAAGGTGTAATTCCAATCACTGTCAAAAGAATCATGCCTGTTACTTCTAAAAAAGAAAAGTAGCCCTCAAATGCAATCAATAATTTCAGAAGAGAAATTGAAAAAATATTTTTTTGTGACAGAAAAAGCATTTGAGATGGCAAAAAAAGCTTCTAAGCCCAAGAAAAACGAAGTTTTTCTGGGCACAGAAAATTCAAAGAATTTTGTTGTGAAGAGTAAAGAAACAGATGAAATTCTCGACATGGCCTCAAGGTATATTTCAGATGCAAAACATTTCGAGAAGAAAGGAGATATTGTTGCAGCATTTGCAGCCTTGAATTATGCTCATGGCTGGCTTGATTGTGGTGCCCGTTTGGGCTATTTTGATGTGAAGGATTCTAAGTTGTTCACAGTTGATGATAAATAGGTTTAAATATTATATTTCTACTTAAATTGAAAAAAGAGGCAAACGATAACAAAAGCTTTATCTAGCCTCATTTTTGCAAGCAAAAAAGAAACGAGCATGGCATTTGAAACAATCATCAACATAATAGTATTCTTTTGGACTCTCTTTAAGTCATGGATATTTCTCTTTTTTGCACCATTTTACAAAGCAGAAATGTTTTGGATAATTATTCCTATTTACTTAAACTGGGTTTTTACTGAATTTTATCAGGAAAAAAGAGAAACAGACTTTGGAAATGCAATAGCAAATGGTGTTGTTGCATTATGGATTGGGCTTGATTGGACAAGACTATTAATTGATTATCTTGAGGATGGAGTTATCTTTTTGAACATTACAACAATATTTAAATTTGTGATTTCATTTGGAATAACGATTTATGGATTGTTCATTATTATAGAGGGAATTAAAACAAGAAGATTTGTAATGTTTGCTGGCAGAATAAGAGAAGTTACTTACTTATTGCTTATGTTTACTCCTATAATTTATGGCATAGTTGATCTAACTTGGAGGTTTTTCTTTGCAATAATTTTATTTTTCCCATTATTTTATTGGATTATAGAATGGATAGATAGAATTGTCCCAGATCCTATAACTTATTATCAGTAAGTTTCCTGATTTTCGGATAGATACCTGGTTCCATGAAAACTTTCTCTACTGAAACAGCAATCCCTTTTTCCATCTCTAATATTTCTTTTGTAGAAAGCATTGCTTTTCCAATTGCAACGAGCTCGTTCTTCAAAGTCATAACTGCCACTAATTGTTCCTTTTCGATTTTCTCCAGCTTTGATATTCCTGGAATTGCCAGATCTGTTCCATGAGTCAAGCTATTTACCGTGCTGTCAAGTATCCATATTTTTGGGAGGTGAGAAACTCCATACTCTACTGGTAAAATACATTTTCTAAGAAATATGTCTTTGCCTTCTTCTTTGTAGACAACAAATGCATCTTTCAAATCCTGCAATGTAACTAAAGTTTTCTCATCAAATGAAGCAGCTTTTGTTCTTCTTAACTCTACCATATGAGCTCCAACACCAAGTTCTTTCCCAACATCATGGCAAAGCTTCCTTATGTAAGTTCCAGCTTGACATCCAACAACAAACAAAACGTCCTTTTCTTTTATTTCAATAATTTTCATGTAATAGATTTCTCTTTCTCTCATTTGTCTCTTTACAGCGCTTTTTACGGGAGGAAGCTGCATAATTTTTGTAGTAAATTTTGAGAAAATATCTCTGATTTTTCCTTCTGGCACATCTTTGTGGAGGTGCATTATGCAAATGTACTCTTTTCCTGCAGAAATCATTGCTTGAATTACTTTAGTTCCTCTTCCAAGAGCAATTGGCAGCACCCCACTTACTTGTGGATCTAATGTTCCAGAGTGGCCGGATTTATCTATACCAAGAATTTGTTGAACATATGCGCTAACTTGATGAGAAGTTGGTCCTTTTGGCTTATCAATGTTGACGATGCCATAATTTATTATTTCTTCTGTCGGTCTTTCTTCTGGTTTACAACCAAACTTAGAATCTGTTTTTGCTTCTCTTTTTACAAAGAGTTCATTACTTCTTTTCTCAAAAGGCAAAAGTTCTTCCATATAAAGCAGAATTAGAAAATTGTTTTTAAGCCTTTGGGGTTTTAATTGCAGACAAAACAAATTATAGTGTTAGCTGCAACTTAGATTAAAGGTTCCTTAGGATAAAGTTATTTGCCTGATTTATCTCCTCTTCTTCCTATCCTGACTTAATTAATGCTTCCTTTATTTGTGTATCTCTGTATCCTTGCTGTTTTACTTGTTGTATATAATTCACAAGATCGGAAAAATTTTTTGCCTTAGATTCTTTTGCCCTTATTTTTGCTACAGAAACAAAAAGTAAGATTACTACCAACAAAACACCCATGCCTGAGATTACTTCAACACCATATTTATCAACAATAGTTTCATAGAATAGCTTTTCAACAGGAGCTGGAGCCTCATAAGCAGGGAGCTGCACTGGTAATTGACTCTCTTCAGCAGGTTGCGTCACTATTTGTGGTGATGGAGGAGCCTCTACTGCAAGCGGTTGAGGCATTGTTGGTACTTCAGGGACACTTGGTGAAACTCCTCCTGCGAGACTTTTGAATTTGAATTTCGCTTTCATATTTGTTATCTTCTCGAGATAAGTTATTTCTAGATCATCCATATTGTCACCATTGACATCGACTGAAACCATTTCTCCTTCCACTACTTTTTTATTAATTTTAGTAGAGTAAATAAAGAAAGTTGCATATTTGCTTGTTATTCCAATAATCAATCCAATGAATTGTGCTTTATGCTTTTGGCCATTAACGATGAAATTAACATATTGCCCTCTTGTAAGTTCGAGAGTTTTTTCTTCTCCAGGCTTTAGATCTAAAGCTAATTCAGTCAAGAACGTTCCTTTGCTTCCCCCACCTCCTCCGCTGCTGCTAAAAGATGAAATGGTTGTAGGGGTCTCTTGTGCAGAATATGTTGAGAAGCCAAGTACATTGAACGTAAGATTGCCGCCTGAATATCCTATTTGTTC
>JAWCRX010000064.1:0-5156 GCA_038869035.1 Candidatus Woesearchaeota archaeon
CCATCACTAGTGCATCTTTGCTCACTTTCTGCAAGAAAGTGGATTGGAAAGGCAAGGAAGCAATATTGGAAGCAATACGTGGGGTCTAGAAAAGTATTTATATCATACCTTTATTGCCTCTCTAATCAGGAGGTGTTATTTATCACGAAAAAGAAGGGAAAAAAGATCAAAAGAACTTCTACAAAAGTCAAAAAGGTAAAGAAAAAACTGGTGAAAAAAATTACCAAACAACTAAAGCACAAAGTAAAATATCATAAGCCTACAAAGCCGAAGTCAATAAAGATTGCAAAAGCAGTGATGAAGAAAGTTCCAGAAGAATGCGGCGAATGCGGATCAGTAGAAATTGTTCACAGTCAATTAATGTCTCAAGTCATTTGTAAAACTTGTGGTGCGATTACACCTTACTAGCAACTAATTTGACTTCTTTTTTCCAGTTCACAACCACATCATCTGTTCTCCAGTAAGGCAAAACTTGTGTCTCAGAAATTTTTTGTCGTTTGCCGGCATTATACTCGAGAATTCCCTGCCATGCAATCATTGCCGCATTATCAACAAGAAATTGATTTTCTGGACAATAAAATTTTCCCCCATATTCGTCGCACATTATTTTGCACATCTCCTGCAACCGTTTGTTGCAACCAACTCCTCCTCCAATGACTAATTCATTTTTTTCGCAATGTGCCATAGCTCTTTCACTAATTTCAACAAGCATTGCAAATGCAGTTTCCTGAAGTGAATAGCACAAATCTTCCTTCGCATATTTGCCAGAATTCCATTTTGTTTTCAAATTTGTGAGCAATCCTCCAAAAGAAACGTCCATTCCTTTTACAACATAAGGAAGTTCAATCAATTTTTTTCCATTTCTTGCAAGCGCTTCAATTTTAGGCCCACCAGGAAATCCCAGTCCAAGATATCTAGCAAAAGAATCAAGAAAATTTCCCACCCCAATATCTAAAGTTTCTCCAAACAAACGATATTTTCCACCATCGTAAGCAATTATTTGTGTATTTGCACCAGAAGCATACAACAAAACAGGATCTTTGGCGCATGTTTTTAACTCTCCAATTGATTGGTGAGCAATGCAATGATTCACCCCAACAATTGGCTTTTTGAAATTTAATGCCAAAACTCTTGAAGCATATGCTCCAATTTTCAACGCTTGTCCTAACCCGGGCCCCTGAGAAAAAGCAATTAAATCAATATCCTTTATTTTGCAGTTTGCTTTGTCAAGAGCGCGCTTAATTATCTCATCACAAACCTTTACATGATGCTCTGCAACATCAAATGGCTTCATGCCCCCTTCTTCAGTTGTAAAAAGATCTCTCTCATTGGAGAAAACATTTCCTTTATCATCTACTACAGCACTTCCAAATGTATGAGCTGTTGATTCTATTCCGAGGCACTTTAATTTCATATCTGCAAGAAAAATAGACGATATTTTAAACTTTGCTCTGTTGTAATTTCTCTATTTGATCTAAATTATGTTTTGCATCTTTGTGATTTGGATCTAGTTGCAATATTCTCTCCAGTAAAAGCTTTGCTTCTTCAAAATTATTTTTAACAATATAGATTTTGCTTAGTGCATCTAAAGCAATAATGCTTTCTTTTATTCCAAGAGAGGTTTTTAGGCAATAAATTGCTTCTTCATTTTTTTCTAATGCAATAAAACAAATTGCCTTGCCATAGAAAGCTTTGTGATTCTTTTCTAATTCAATTGCTTTATCAAAATATTCAAGCGCATTCTCATAGAGTGCTTTGTTAACAAGCAAAAATCCTGCCTCAACATAGTTTGAAGCTTTTGGCGCTAATTCATTTGCAGTGTTGTAAGCAACAATAGCTCTTCCTGCAAGCCCTTTTTTTGCAAAAGCTTTTGCTATTCGCTCCCACAAAACAGGATTTTTGTCATTTATTCCAAGCGCTCTATGAAAAAATTTCAAAGATTCATCAATGTTCTCGTCCATTGACAAAGTTCCCGAAATCAAAAGACCATTGAAATTGTCATTTTGTGCAGCAATTAATGCATATTTTTTTGCTTCTTCCTTTTCTCCCATTCTCAAACTGATGAATGCCAACTCAGAATATGCTAACCAGCATTTTGGGTTGATTTTTATTGCTTTTTCAAACATTTCTTTCGCTTTTTTGTGGTCTTTGATTGCTAAATAGTTATAGCCTTGTTCGCAATAAGCCTGAAAATTATTCTGATCTTCTTTTATTTTTTCATTGCAAAGTTGAATATATTTTTTTGTCTTTTCAGATTTGTTCCTTAAACTGGAGTTGCCAAAGTTATGGACAGCCATGTTAGTTTTTTTATTTTGCCTTTTTCCTCTTCTATGTCCAACTCAATTAATTCATGGACTTTGTTTCTGTAAAAGTAACTTTTTCTAAATGCCTTAACAACTTTATGCTCCACTCATCCAGCATATTCTGCACTTTCATTATAGTCGTCTTCTTTTGAAGATACAAAATTTTTCTCTGTTGGATTAGTTGTGTAGACTCCTCTTATCAAACTAAGTCCATCAGCATCGTCTTTTTCAATCAAGCTTCTTAATTTTTTCACATTATTTTTCTCTTCATTTTTTGCAACCATGCACAACGACAACTTCATGCAAAAAGAATCTTGTGCCATTTTAAAAGACTTTTGTTTGATATAGCTTCCGCTATCTTGTTCTTTTCAAGAAAAAAATAAAAGTAAGCGAAAACATTGTTCTAATATTTTCTAACTTTTTTTATTTCATAAAAAAGAAAAAACATCACTTGATTTATGGAATAAAAACCGTGCATAGGATTTAGATTGGACTATTAGTAAGTGCATGCTGAACGACTCGTTACCTTGTCGCTTACACACCACTCCCATCAAACGGTTCTTTTAACCGTGTCCTATGGTGTCTCTTTTCGAGGCTGACTTCGTACTTAGATGCTTTCAGCACTTATTCATTGGTGCGTAGCTGCTCGGCATGCCTTGTCAGACAACCGATCGACCAGAGGCACCAGGTCCTCGTTCCTCTCGTACTAAAGGATCTTTCCTCTCAGACACCAAACATTTCCAGTAGATATCAAACAAACTGTCTCACAACGTTCTGAACCCAGCTCACGATCCCTTTTAATGGGTGAACACCCCCACCTTTGGCCGCTTCTGCACGGCCGGGGTAGGAAGAGCCGACATCGATGTAGCAAGCCGCGCCGTCGATTTACTCTGAACAAAAATTTTTTTGCTCCTATGAGCTCTCGGGCGCGACAACTCTGTTATCCCCGGAGTAACTTTTCGGTCATACCTAGCTCTCATCAAGAAAGCATAGGGGTTCGCTAGACCACAATTTCTTGTTTGGATTCAATCTTAGTATGAATCCAATCAGGCGAGCTTATGCTCTTGTACTCTACAGACGATTTCTGACCGTCTTGAGCTCACCATTGGACCCTGTTGATATTGTTTCAATAGGGTGCCGCCCCAGCCAAACTATCCACCTGCAGGTGTCTTTCATTTCTGAAGTAAGCAGTACGAGTTCTACAGAGCAGTATTTCACTATTGTCTAGACTTGATCTTGCAACCAAGACATCAAACGACTACTGCCTATGCTACACAGCAAAACCCGTACCACAGCTACAAGCTATAGTAAAGTTTCACGGGGTCTTCGCTTCCCACTGGAAATCGCTGGCTTGTGCACCAGCAAAGAGAGTTCGGTGAGATTAGTCTAGGGACAGTGGCAATCTCGTTCCACCATTCATGCGGGCCGTCATTCAAACGGCAAGGCATTTCGCTCACATCTGTTACTTCGTTTCAAAAAAAAAACTACTGACCGACTTTTGTCGGCGGACGATATTGCTCGTCTCCACATATTGCTATGTGGGTCGGACCATATCTTAACACAATAATTGTGTTTCTGGCGTATGGCCTCTGAGGATTATTCTCATAACGAGAATTCTTTCCTGCTGATTATCTCTCCAGTTTCATTTTTAGGGTTCGTTTTTTCTTTGCAGAAAAAATATCCTAGAAACCTTCTCCAAGACTTTCCAGCATATAGCCAGATTTTGTTAAGGCAACTTCGAGTGCTTACCTTAAGAGAGTTATAGTTACTCCCGCCGTTTACTAGTTCTTAGCTCCCTTGAACAGGAGTTTGAAGTGCTAGCACTGGGCAGGTGTCGCTTTGCGTACACACCCTTACGGGCTAGCGCAAAGTTAAGTTTTTGTTAAACAGTCGGACCACCTTAGTCACTGCGCCCTGCTCTCGCATACCGAGTACACAAGAGCAGGGACCCCTTATGCCGAAGGCACGGGGCCAATATGCCGAATTCCCTTAGACTAATTAACTCATCACACTTTAGGCTTCTCACCTAGGGGCACCAGTGTTGGTTCTGGGTACGGATGCTTATGATTTTTCTCTGTTTCTTTTTCATGGAGACTAGGCATCAACCAAATAATTCAAAGAACTACTCATCATCCTTTCCTCGAGTTCTCATTATTACAATACTCCCTCGACGTATTTGATTTGAAACAAACGACGGTTTGTCTTGATCTAGCCCTATCTGTCAGAAACAAAGCTTGTGTTACCACACATACACAAACAGTACAGGAATATTAACCTGTTTCCCTTTTCAAGACTACCTGTTAGGTGTCAAGTTAGGACCGACTAACTCTTGGCTGATTGACATTGCCAAGAAACCCTTGCCCTTTCAGCGATGGAGATTCTCACTCCACTTTGATCTTACTACCACTAGGATTCTCTTACCAAAGAGGTCCACATATCTTCTCAGACATGCTTCTGTCCTCTCTGGTTGCCTGCCTACCACACATCTTGCGATGGTCTATAGTATCGGTAATTGGTTTACTCCCGTCCATTTTGGAAGCCCATAACCTTGACGAGTAAGCTATTACGCACTTTTTAAAGGGTAGCTGCTTCTAAGCCAACCTCCTCGCTGTCTTAGGTCATAGACGTTCTTCGCCCTTTCGGACTTAACCAACATTTTGGGACCTTAACTATAGTTTGAGTTGTTCCTCTTTCGGAAGCCAAGTTTACCCCGGGCCCCCCGTCTCCTCGCTTCTCAGATGTTACAACATTTGGAGTTGGACAAGAGACCGAATCCTTTCGGATCCTAAATCTCAAATCCGTCTCTCTACCATTATAACTATCTCTGCAAGGGCTTGACTGCGGCCAAATTCG
>JAWCRX010000065.1:0-5098 GCA_038869035.1 Candidatus Woesearchaeota archaeon
GGCCAGATGGGAACTGGAATTACAGATTCTATTTAGACATGGAAGGACATAAAGAAGAAGCCCATTTGAAAAAAGCAATTGAAGAACTAAAAATGTTTTATTCCTATCTAAAAATTCTTGGAAGCTATCCTAAAGGGAAGTAGATTTTTTTATTTCTTTGTCTTTGTATAATTTTGGAAGCATTGCAAGAGGATGCCAATTTTTCTTTAATGACTCTATGTCTTCTGTTGAACAATATTTGCTGTCTTTTCCTGTCGTGTAGCTTCCTTGCAATGTTTTTCCTGTGTAAAAAAAAATTATTTGCGAAATTCTTCTTCCAACAACAAGCGGAAGAATTTTCTTTTTACTGTTATTTGTTATCTCCATCGTCCATCTGTTGACATAACCTACATCTCCCCACCCGGCACATTTGCATACTTCAATAAAGCTTCTTCCTTTTGAACTACGGGCTTTCATCATCGTTGTTATTGCTTCTTTTCCTCCAACAAATTCATTCGTATGGGCAAGAATTGTCTCTCCTGGCATCAACAGGATAATTTTGTCAGTTTGAGAAATATTCTTGAACAATTGAGAATATGGCTCAGGCAAATGTAAATCATCTATTGTAAAATCGTTGTCATTCGCAAGTTTCCAGATATATTGCTTGAAAAAATTTGGATCTTCAAGAAATTTTCCTAAAGGAACTGCCTTTTCAGGAATTGTTCCCCACACTCTTTCAACATGTTCTTTGTCGTAAAAATTAAAGATCTCAACGCCATTTCCATGTTTTTCTCTGAAAAAGTTCTCTCCAAGAGTCACATCATAAGAGCAAGTTCCAAGATTCTCTCTGATAAAAGGCTCTATTATTATTCTTCCTTTTTCTATTTCTTCAAGAATTAATCTGTCGGAAAGTGCACCTGCATATCTTTCTTCTTCTAAAATAAATTCCCCCATTGAAATCAAACCATTTTAGGGATTTATAAGCATTTCTAAACAACTGTAAAAATCATCCATAAGCCAAGAATAATTAGTGTTAAACCAGTAATTAATCGCATCGCTCTTTTGTGTTTTTGTCGCCAATGCTCAAACTTTTCTGTTGATGTGCCTTTGTAGACGGCAAAAAGTATTATGATCAATGGTAGGACAAAAATTAAGTTGTATAAAACTAAAAACCAAATGTGACCAATTGTGACGCCACTTAATGACATTAATGCAAGAACAGCAAGATAAACTGCTCCTGTGCAAGGAAGCTCGACAAGCGCAACAAAAACTCCCAGAAAAAAAGCAGTCAAAGGTTTGTCGGAAACCTTTGAGACATAATGCTTTATTCTTTCAACTTCAGTTGGCATGATCGAGAGAGAGATCCATTTGCCATAGAAGAAAAAGTCCTTTATCTCAAGTAAGCCTGCAATTATAACGACCGTGCCAAGGACAGCATAGCCCCACAATGAAAAGGAGCGCATCTCTTTAAGGATGGGAAGCAAAATTAAGCCAGCTGCAAGATAAGTCACAAACACAGCAAAAATGTAAATTAGTCCATTAATTAACATCCAGATTCTTTTTTTTACAGTTTCTGCCAAATATGCAAGAAGAAAAATCAATACTCCAAATGCACATGGATTTATAGAATCAACTACTGCTGCTCCTATGATAATTGGCAAATTTATTTCTACCATTCTAACAGAAACTACACACCTTTTTCTTTTTGAAAGTGTTGCAGCAAGATTGGCAGCAGAATTTTTTGCGTTCTGCAGTTATTATCTTTTTCTTGAGTAAACTTCCACATGTTGCACATATATTGTCTGCCATGAGATTTTTTGGTTTTATGACTATAAAAATATTGTTGTAATAATATTTATATAAGTCTACAATAATTTTGTTGTAATGAAGCGATCATCTAGAAGATGGAAAAAGAAAGGCCAGATGCGCTGGAAGTGGCAAAGGAAGCGCATGAAGAAAGAAAAAAGAAGAAGAAAGAATAAGTGAGCAGATTTCCACTAGCTTTAAATACCCTTCTTGTTTATTCACGTCTATAATTGTGTGTGTTCTAGGGTGCTGTTAAGGTGAAAGAATGTTAGGAATATGGGAATATATTTTCAAAGCTCTCGATTTAGAGAAAGAGCTAGCTAAAGTGCCGATATTTGAAGGGCTTTCCAAAGGAGAACTTAATTTAATTATAAAATACTGCTATGAAAGAAAGCACCCTGATGGAGAGATTGTTTTCTATGAAGGGGATCCAAGCTCTTCGCTTTACATCATAATGAAAGGAGCAGTTGATATTTTCAAAGGAAAAAAGAAAGTCACGACAATAAATAAGGGAGAATTTTTTGGAGAATTGTCGCTTGTTGATCCTTCTCCAAGAAGCGCAACTACAGTCGCAAAAGGAAACACAGTTCTTGTCAGCTTTTCAAAAACACAACTGGAGCACATAAGCAATATTGCTCCTAAAACAGCAAACAAAATTCTCAGGAATATTTCAAAAGTTATAGCAAGGAGACTAAAATACACTAATGAATTGCTTGACAAATGATCTCTAAAAAAACCCTAATGTGGAGTGGTGTAGCAACGATACTTTTGGTTATTGCAGGATTAGCAATGTATTTTTTTCCATTAGTAACATTCAACCTGCTTCTTGCAATAACAATTTTTTATGCAATGAAGCCAATTATTGAAAGGCTAGAATTGAAAGGTTACTCAACAAAAATGGCAGTTGTTATAACAATTTTGCTTTATATTATAATTGCAAATGTTTTTTTTATTGGCGGAATGTATCTTCTTTTGACAAATCCTGATGCTCTTACTTTGCCGGGGGGCTCTGAGTTAAGCGCAAAAAAATACATAGACAAGCTTGATGCAAAATATCCTTCTTTTAGAGTAAAGAATTATTTTAGCGAGGAAAAAATAGCTGCTTTAGAAAAGAGAATTGATGAAGCAGCAAGTGAATTTCTTTCATTGATGGTGGTATTGCTTGTTAACATGATACTTATTGTGCCAATTTTAACATTTATAATTGCAATTGACAGACATGAGTTGAGAAAAAAGGCAGTTTCAATCATTCCAAACAGATATTTTGAGATTATCACAACTATTTTTTCAAGAATTAACACAGAATTTGGAGGATTTTTGAGAGCCAAATTTATCGAAAATGTTGGAGTTGGAATTGTAACAACAATTGGATTTTTGATTGCTGGCGTCAATGGTGCAATTTTTTTAGGAATATTAGCAGGAATTCTTAACACAATTCCTTATGTAGGAGCAGTCATTGGATTAATTCCTGCAGTTCTCGTTGCAAGTTCACAAGATAGCAGTGTGTTAGTTGGGGTTATTCTTACATTTGTTGCATCTCACATGATAAGCAATTTTTTCATCATTCCATATTTTTATTCCAAAATTATAGAAATACACCCCCTTGCAGTAATTGTTTCTCTGCTTGTATTTGAAGAATTGTTTGGCGTAGTTGGAGCGATTTTAGCAATTCCACTTTACAGCGTCATAAAGATAACTTACAGTGAAATTTACAAAGAAACAACTGCATTAAAAAGATTTAGTACTATGGAATGATAAAATAAAGAAAAGTTTTTAAAGAAGAATTAATTTGCCTTCAATAACCGGGGTGTTATAATGGCACGAGAAATGGGAAGAGTTGAAAGATTAAGAGCAGCACTTCGCGACGCTAACGAAAGATTAAGAGAACAAAAGGATAGAGCTTTGGAAACAATCGAAGATCATCCTTATGAAAGTGTAGCAGTTGCATTTGGCGTTGGAATTTTAGCTGGTCTTGGCTTAGGATATTTAATGAGAAAAAAGTGATACTATGTTTGAAGCAATGATGAAAGAAGGAATTACAATATTTCTTAATAATGTTAGACAAGGTGTTGCTGATTTCTTAGATTCTACTCTAAGGCTTGCTCAAAAAAGAGTGATGAATGTGGCTCTTGATTTGTCTTTAATGATTGCAGGAACAGTTGCTCTTGTTATTGGAGTAATAATGTTGGTTTCAAGATATGTTCCAACAGATATTGCATTAATTGTAATTGGCGCACTTCTTTTCATCTACAGTTTAAGAAACTTGTAAAATGCAAGGCAAATATGTTGTTCCTGTAAAAAACAATTCTTATTCATTTGAAGATTTTTAAGAGAATTTGCAGATGAATTAACAGCAAAAAATTTGCCGCACATTGTCATTGGCATGGGAGATTTAGAAAGAGAATCAAGAATTCATTACGAAAAATGGAGCTGCATTACTTATCTTGCATACGATGAAAACACAAGAGTTGCTCTAAGACAATAACGCTAACTGAATTTAATGCTACAAGAAACGTCTAATTTTTATATTACAAAAAAATTCTTTCTTTATGGGTTATGCAGAATTACTTGGCTTGGATCCTGAACTTTCTGACGAAGAAATAATGGAAGCTCTTCAAAAGTGCCAAGAAGAAGGAAAGGATTTTATCGAGATGAAAAATAAAAAAGGCAAGAAAGTAAAGTTAGATCCAAAAGAGTTAGCAAGATTTACACAAGATTATTGGGATACTTCTTTGAGAGGACATTAAATTTTATGACGTAAGATTTATAAATAACCTGCTTCCACTGATTATTTACTACGTTAGTTCGTAGAAACACTTCTTAGTGTGAAACAAAACAAATCAAAAATCAATATCACCTCCATTGGAAAGTTAGATATTTTATTCTAACGACGAAAAACCAACAACGTCGGCAAAACACAGTGTGTTTTGTTGCATTGACAAACGCAACATAGTTTGCTTTGTGTCATATTTATGTGCTATCCTGAAATTCTTTTCAGGGTAAAGGTAGATTTAGCGAATAGTGCAAACCAATTAAGAATAAGTTCTTGCGATCAAATAAATGATTGACTAAGTCAGTTTAGTCCCCGTTGATCCTGCGGGAGACTGCTGCTATTGGGATTCGACTAAGCCATGCAAGTCAGGTAGCAATACCGGCGGAATGCTGAGTAACACGTCGATAATCTGCCCTTAGGTCTGGGATAATCTTGGGAAACTGAGTGTAAAACCGGATAGGGAAAAGTTACTGGAAAGTGCTTTTCTTCAAAAGTAATGCCTAAGGATGAGTCGGCGGCTGATTAGCTAGTTGGTGGGGT
>JAWCRX010000066.1:0-5038 GCA_038869035.1 Candidatus Woesearchaeota archaeon
TTCAGCATCGTCTCCAAACAGTTTCTTAATGACTTCCGCCGTGTACTGTATGCCAAGTTTAGGGATTTCCTTGTCTAGATGGGAATGGAAGCCAAACTTGAACGGCTCATTTAAAAGAGAAAGCCTAGCATAGCCAGCTAAATAATCTCTTCTGCTAATGTTCGTGACTTCCACAAGCTTTTCCACGTGGATTCCGTTTCCTTCGTTAGCCACTAAGACGCTGGCTACGCCGTCTCCGAAAAGGAAATACTCCATAGTCGCAATCCATTTTTGCAGTTCCATTTGCTGTTTTGCTTTATCTTTTATTTGGCGTATTTGGCTAATTTCCATAACATCCTTTAAGCCTCTTACTTGATTTTGGAACCAGTAGGAGCTTACTCCAGAAACACATATTAACGCATAGTCTTTAGGGTGAGCAACAAGATAATTTTCTGCAATCTCCAATGTTTTTGGAAAGGCCGTGCTGGCTATTCCTTGAACGTTAACATGCCTAATATAGGGGTTAAAACCTATGTTACGAATGAGAAGCTGGCTTAAACCTGGGCTTAAGAATGGATTTGCATCATAAGCTGCAATAAACAATCCAAATTTTCCTTTTCTCAGACGAAGAATTCCTTCCTTGCATACTTGACATTTGCCAACATGAGACATCTCGTCTCTTGTTTGTTGCACAGCTCCGCTTAGCTCTTCACCAATTTTTTTCTCTGATTTTTTGAATTTTTCAAGTACTTTTTCAAGAGTTTTTTTTGCTTCTTCTAAAACATCTTCTTCTTTTATGTCATTTGTTCTCACTTTCTCCATTTCTTCTTCAAAATGGCTTGTCAGTTGCTCATCAATTATTTCTGGACAATATTTTTCTAAAGTTTCAATAGTTTTTATCCCCAACTCTGTTGCTTGAATTTGTTTTCCTACAATATAATGTCTTTGAAACAAAGTATCTAATATTTGTGCACGAGTTGCTTTTGTTCCTAAATTTCTTTTTTCTAGCTCCCTAATAATAGAAGCTTCAGTATATCGTTTTGGAGGCTTTGTTTCTTTTTCTTCAATAAATATTTTTTCTACTTTCAACTGCTGTTTTTCATTCAAATAAGGAAGTTCTTCTTCTTTTAAATCAACATAAGGAGAATAAAGAACGTGCCATCCTTTTACTTTTGTTCTTCCTCCAGATAAAATAAAAATTTCTCCGGCACAATCCAGGTCTATTTCAACTGTTTCCCTTGTTGCAGAGTCACCAAATGTTGCCAGAAACCTTCTTACAACCAAATCATACAATTTGTGCTCTTCTGGCTTTAATTTTCTTGGAGCAATTCCTGTTGGATAGATGGCGGGATGAGCAGGATCAGTTTTTTTACCATTGTTAGGCATTAAAGGGGATTTTTTTAACAAATCTGCACAATAAATTCCATAATCTTGCTGTTTTTGAAGTTGCGCAAGAATTTTTTTGTAGTCGATTTTTTCAGACAATTGTTGGGAAGATGTTCTTGGATAAGAAATATATCCAGAGACATATAATTCTTGAGCAATCTCAAGCGTTTTTTTAGGATTAATTCCAAAGCAACGATATGCTTCTGTCTGCAAGGTTGTAAGATCGAAAGGATGAGGAGGCATTTGTGTGGTTTCTCTCTTTTTTATTTCTACAACAATAGCAGTTTTTTCCTTGTAAATTTTTTTGTATATTTTTTCTACTTCTTCCTTTTTCCAGAATTTTTCACGTTTGTGAATTGCGTGAAGGTTTTTTTCTGTGTCAAGAAATAATTGCCAGTATAGCTCTGGCTTAAATGCTTGAATTTCTTTCTCCCTATCTACGATGATTTTAAGAGCTGGTCCTTGAACTCTTCCTGAACTAAGAATTTTAAAGCCACCAGTTGTTTTCATTGCTAAAGTAAGTGCTCTGCTGATGTTAATGCCATAATACCAGTCCATTATGTGACGGGTTTCTCCTGCATGTGCCTGTCCCCAATCAAGATGTTTTGACTTACTCTCATATGCTTCAACAAGCTCGTCATTTGTCAATGTTGAGAATTTCATCCTGTTTGCATCGTTCTGCTTTGCGATAAATCTTACGACATTAAGGCCAATAACTTCCCCTTCAACATCATAGTCTGTTGCAATCGTAAATTCTTCTGCTTTTTTTGACAATTTTTTAAGGGCATCAAGATATTTTGTCACATAGGAAGATGATTTTGACACTTCAGAAGTCGGCTTCCATTCAACATTGAATATTGGGTACTCCCATTTCCCCTTGTCTTTTTCTGACAAAGTGTACAAATGACCAACTGCAGCTCCAACAATTATTTCCTTTCCATTATGAGTTATCTTGTAATAAGGCACACTTTCAACAGATTCTTTCTTAATTTTGTCGTCAGCAAGTGCCTCTGCCATTTTTGCGGCTGCCTTTGGTTTTTCACAAATAATTAATTCGACCATTTTCTTTTAATTTTGTAATTCTTATAAAAATGTTTGGAAATTGTGTTTTTTCATTGAATAACTTTATAAAAAGAGAAACAACATTGCTTGCATGATCCGCAAGATCAACAGACTAAAAAGAGTGAGGGAAATTCTTACTGTTTTCTTTGAGGAAGGGTTTGACTATCTCATCTATAAAATTGCTCTTGCAAAACATGTACCTTTCCATAAAAGACTGAAGAAATTATTAAGCAAAAAGGAACTTGCATCTGAGCCTGTTAGATTAAGAAATGCATTTGAAAGGCTAGGGCCAACTTTTGTCAAATTCGGACAGATGTTAAGTTTAAGGCCAGACCTGATTCCTAAGGAGTATTGTATCGAATTTGAAAAGATGCAAGACAACGTACCTGTATTCTCTTTTTCTGAAGTAAAAAGAATTTTGAAAAAAGAATATGGGAAAAATCCAGAAGAAATTTTCTCAGAGATAGAAAAAAAGCCAATTGCTGCTGCATCGCTGTCACAAGTCCACAAAGCAAAGCTAAAGAATGGCAAAATAGTTGCAATAAAAGTTCAGCGTCTAAATATAAAAGAAATAATTGAAGAAGATATCTCAATTCTTTTCTGGATTGCCCATCTACTTGAGAAAAGGGTTTCATATCTTAAGGAAAGAAATGTAGTTGAAATAGTGAAAGAATTCAAAAGTTATACAGAAAAGGAGCTGAATTTCCGCCTTGAGGCAATCAACCAGACAATTATAAAGGAGCAATTCAAGAATGATGAAAGAATTTTTATCCCTGAAGTAAATATTAACCTTACAACTGAAAAAATTCTTGTTTCTGAATTTGTAGAGGGTACTTCGCTTCATGAGTTAAAGGAAGAAAGACTTTTGTGGGCCGTTAATGCAGCATATGAAGCTAACTTAGAGATGGTTTTTGTGAATGGTTTTTTCCATGCAGATCCCCACCCCGGCAATATTTTGTTGATAAAAGACAAGCAGCAGATTGCCTTTGTTGATTTTGGAATTGTAGGTAAATTTGACGAAAGATTGAGAAAAAAGGCAGCAAATATATTTGTTGGTGTTCTAGAAAATGACATCGATATTGTTGCAAAGGAGCTTATCTCTCTAGGAGTTGTAAATGAGGAAAAGATAAATATTGAAGAATTTAAAAAGGAGTTGAGGGATGTCCTAGAGCCACTGCAATACTATGCATTAAAAGACATTAAAGTAAGCGTTGTGCTTGATGACTTGTTTCATATAGCTGTAAAACATAATATTAAAGTGCCTGTTGACTTTATTTTGCTTGGAAAAACTATTCTTACTTTAGAAGGATTAGGTGTTAGATATAATCCTGATTTCAACTTATTCACAAATACAAAACCAATACTTGCAAAACTTATGAAAAGGAAGTTCTCTGTAGGAGAAGTTAAAAAAAAAGTTGAAAGAAAAATCTCAGAATACGCAGAGATTGCAGAGGATTTCCCTAGATATACCTTAGAGACGCTTAAAAGATTAAGTCAAGGAAGAATTGACATCAATATAGAGGACAGAGATATGAAGAAATTTCATATCGAATTGGAGCACGTATCTGGCAACTTAACAATTGGATTACTAGTTGCTGCACTAATAGTTGGATCATCTCTTATTGTATTAGCAAAATTGGAGCCATCGATAAATGGTTTTCCAATCGTTGCAATCTTTGGATTTAGTGCAGCTGCCATATTGGGAATTTGGATAATTAAGAGGACGTTGTTTAGATGACAATTTATAAGCAGATTTTGGACAAGATAAAGGAAAAAAATAAACTTGCAGAAGGCGACTCTATTGATTATGAAAAAACAGGATATGAGCCTTTGCCAATTACAAAAGCAAATTTTGTAAAGTTAGAAGAAACAAAAAATAAAAAAATTGCCTTTATTGATGGTGGAAATGCATGTTTAATTGAAACACCGGCTTATTGTGTGCATTTTGTAAGGGTCTTTGGAGCTCTATTTCAAGATGATAAAAAAATATTAAACAAAAAATATGAATGCTTTGTTTTAGGAGCAAAAAACGAGATTGATCTTTTCTGGGAAGGGGAAAAATTGGATGAAATTGAGGCTTTCGGAGAGATAGAGAGAGTTGGCGACTTAGTGAGAAAGCAATGTGAAATTATACTATCAAAAAAATTTGCAGAAAAGGCAGATCTTGTTGTTTTGGATGGCACTTTGGAAGCAACAACAAAAAATGAAGAAAAGCTGTTCTCTGAACTTTATTCTGCTGCAGAAAAAAACAACTGTATTGTCGCTGCATTGGCAAAGACAACTTCTTTGACAACAAAAAGAGGGGCAAGTGCTGCTGCTTATATTGCTTCAATTGGACCACAAGGAACTTGGGAGTGCAATAACATTATCAAAACAAACAGCAAAATGCACCAAGCAAACATCTCTTTTGTAAAGCTAAACAAAAACTCTAAACACATTTTCCGCTTCGAAACACACAACAGCAAAGAAGTTGCTTCCTGGCTCTTGCCCCACTGTAATGATGCTTCTTTCCCTGGCTACCCTTATGGCTTAATTTACGCAGATAAATTTGCTCGAGTTTCAAATGAAGAAAAAAACTATTTTGTCACACACTTTCTAGCAGCCCATGGGG
>JAWCRX010000067.1:0-4898 GCA_038869035.1 Candidatus Woesearchaeota archaeon
GTTGCTCAAGCGTGGAAAAAGCCAAACGAATCACTTGGTGCTCTAGTAAAAGAGAGACTAATTCAATGGAGAAGAGACCCCTCAACTTTGCGCTTGGATCATCCAACTCGTCCAGACAGGGCACATGCTCTCGGCTTTAAAGCAAAAGAAGGATTTATTGTTGTGAGACAAAGACTAAGAGTTGCTTACAGAAAAAGAGGAAGCTATCTTGGCGGAAGGCGTCCAAAACATGCCCGCTTGACATTAATTCTTGACAAAAACTATCAGCAAATTGCAGAAGAAAGAGCAAATAAAAAATATCCAAATTGTGAAGTTCTTAATTCATATTGGGTTGGTTCTGATAGCAAAAATCATTGGTATGAAGTGATTTTAGTCGACACAGCCCACCCACAAATAAAATCAGATCCAGATATTCGCTGGATTACATCAAATAAACAAAGAGGAAGAGCTTACAGAGGACTAACTTCTGCTGGAAGAAAAGCCCGTGGCTTGAGATGGAAAGGCTTTGGAACAGAAAAATTAAGACCAAGTCGGGCTGCTTACATAAGAAGAAAAAACGCAAAGCAAAGAAAGATTGATTTTCCTTTGAACAGATAATTACTAAATTTCTAAGAAGGTTACTTATCCGACAATAACACTATCAACATTCTTGTTTTACAATCAAGGCAAGAATGTGTTGCCAAAGTTGATGTTTCTTTGGACCAAAACGATGCAACTGTTTTGATAAATTTGCTTTTCTTATCAAACACTTAATTTTATTTGCTAGTTTTCTATCAATGGTTATAAATTTTGATATTTAGAGTGAAGCCGGGTTGACTTTAATTAACTTTTCTGCAGAGAAGACCAATATCAAGATTAACACCTTTTCACGCCACCCCTAGTTCAGGAGAAATATTAGAACAACCAAAAAACTTCCATAGCCCAACTTTGAAAGCAAATCCTTTTACAGGCAAAGGGATTAAAGAGAAGCTCCCTGCAGTTCAACGTTAAAATTGTTCTTCTGTTAATCTTCTTTTAATTTCAGACTTTGGCTCTACAGAAAAAATCTTGTACACAGAGGTTGCATTGCTTTCTCTTGCCTCCGCGGAATAGGAAGAAATAACGTTTTTGCCATAAGGAAACATACAAGCTTCTTCCTCTGTTTTTACTGCACTGTCAAATTCTGCAGCCAATTGTGGCGAAATATTTTCTGCTATTCCCAAAACCCTTCTTCCATTTTGTTCTAACAAAATTTCATATCTTAAATCTTGCGCTGAGTATTCGTTAGAAGCAATCCTGCCACATATTGTTCTTTGTCCATTTACTTTGGTTATATTAGGCAGGCTAGTGCAAGCTGTAGTCAAAATTACAGCTAATGTTGGAATTGTAATTCTTTTTCTCATAACTTTTGCCTCTGAGAGATTCTATTAAGATGCTCTCATTTATAAATGTTTCTATTAATAACTACCATATAGTGACTACAATATACAAAGATTTAAATAACCTGAATGCCCTACAGTCACAGTGGGTGGTTTATGGTATCAAAATTAAAAGATCCAGTAAAGAGCTCTGTTAAGATACTTAGTGGACTGCAGTATTCTTCTGGACTATTTGCAGCTTCTAAAGTAAGCGTTTCTACTGGCTATGATAAAAGCTGGATCAGGGATAATATCTATGAGACTTTTGGGTTAGAGGAATTTGACAGAAAAAGAGTAATCAGAACATACAGAGCATTGCTTGATATTTTTTTAAAGTATGAGTGGAAAATTGATTATGCTATAATTGCAAAGCCACAACATAAACACGAGTACATTCATGCTCGTTTTAATCCTGAAACATTTGGGGAATTTCATGAAGAATGGGGCAATAAGCAGAATGATTCTATTGGAGCATTTTTGTTTAAAGTAGCAGATTTGGAAGACAAAGGAATCAAGGTAATAAGGGATAAAAATGATCTCAGAATTTTACAGAAGTTGGTTTATTACTTGAAAAGCATTGAATATTGGCATGATAAAGACAATGGGATGTGGGAGGAGAATGAGGAAATTCATGCTTCTAGTGTTGGAGCATGTGTTGCAGGATTAAAAAGAATTTCAAAGTATGTTTTTGTAGAACAAGAATTGATTGAAAAAGGAACTACAACATTAAATTGGTTGCTTCCGAGAGAATCACAAACAAAAGAAGTTGACTTGGCTTTGTTGTCTTTAATTTGGCCGTATCAGATTACAACCCCTGAACAAACAAAAGCAATTTTGGACAACATCGAGAAATTGTTGGTCAAAAAAAGAGGAGTTTTGCGTTACATTGGAGATAAATACTACAACAAAGATGGCAAAGAAGCTGAGTGGTGCTTTGGATTTCCTTGGTTGGCGATAATTTACAGACAACTTGGAAACTTTAACAAGTACAAATTTTACACAGACAAAACTATTGAAGCAATGAACGAAAAAGGTGAGCTCCCAGAATTATACTTTGGCGAAACAAATAAACATAATGAAAACTCACCATTAGGCTGGGGACAAAGCTTGGCAATTGTGGCGATGCAAAAATGAGCAAAAGTGTTTTTGAAGATGTAGAAATGCCAAATGACTTTAGCTACGAAACTCTTGCTGAAGCAGCAGACCAATACAAAAAGAATTCTGACTCAAGAAGCTTTATTGCAGTAAAAAATGGGAGGATTGCGTATTTTTCCAAAAATGCAACGTCGCAGAGAGACATAACAATAATAGAAAATTGGGATGAAGATATGTTATGTGCCTTGCTGAAAAAGGCAATGAAAGAAGATAAAAATACATCAATTATTTGCGACGAGGAAATGCAAGAGCAAATCGATGAAATACTTGTAAAGTACATAGAATATCGGGAGAGATTATTGCTATGAAGCCAAATAAAATAGTCTCAGCCACAATAGGCGGATTAGCTGTTGTAGTTGCTGCAAATGCAGAAGTTACAAGAACAAGAGGCATAGCTATGGTTGATGCCAACGAGAATGATAAAGCAATCATAGAGCAATTGCTTGACTCTTCTTCTGCAGCAAGGGAATACATCTCAAAGATTGTTTTTACTGACACACAACTAGAGCAAGAAAAAGAAGGAACATTATATTTGAGGCATAATTCTGATACAGAAGAAGCATTTTTTCAGACGGGAAAAGCAATAATAACAAGCAGAGATTATATTGTATTTTATGCTGAAAGAACATCAAGAAGCGAAGATACAAGAGATACAATGCATACAAATATTCGTGTCTTAAACTGGGCTTACAACAACAAAATCCCTGCAAGAACATTGAGATTTTTTGAAAAAGATTTTGACAGAGAAACCAGACAAAATGCTGAAACAATAGAAAATGACTTCAAACGATTAAGAGGGGCAGCTCCTGAAGTTGTCTATGATGGCAACACATTAGTTTGGAAAGACACACAAGACACTTTGCCAAGAGACGGCTTTCTAACTCCATTGTCAGCCATTGATTGGAGGACAGATTTTTCAGAATATTTCAGGTGGGGACATCTAAGACAAGAAAAGCTATGGAGACTTGCAGAAAGTGACACTTCTTTTAGAAGAAAGACAGAATATTTGTCTGATACCTTAGGAATAATTCAAAGGCCATTTAGAAGATAGTTATTTCAGCTCATTACAAAGCTCAATAAACATTGCATTGCTCCAAAACTGATTCCAGCACCCAAATGATTCTAATTTTGATGCACTGCTGATTTCTGCATTTGCTCCAATAAATCCATGAAAAAGAATTTCTTGTTCGCTTGCTTGCTTTATTTTTTTAATATAACCAGAAAATAGTTTTTTATCAACACGATGCAGGCAAATGGCTGCCAAATTATTTAACCAAAACCAAGAATCTCCTCGATGGTAGCTTCTATTATTTTCACCTGTGTGAGCCGGCTGGAACAAGGGGTGTTTTTTGCTTATAGAAGCTAATCCCCCCCATTCCAGCCATGTTCTTTCCAAATTTTTTATAAAAACAATTTTCCATTCATCATTTGACAAAAGCTCTGGATAGATATAATGTGCAATGAAAATATTAGGCCTTTGCGTTGGATCAAATGCTCCGTCTTTCAAAATTTCTCCATTAAAGAAAAGTCGTCTGACTTTATCTCTTAGCTCAATTTCTTTTGTCTGATAAATTTGGTTTCTTGTCAAAAAATATGCAAGCTTATTCATTTGTGACATCATTGCTTGCAATTCAATTCTTGCTCCAATTCTTGTATCAGATCCTTCTTGCTCAGTTGTATCCATCCATGTTTCTTTTGCGCGAGAAAACAAAAGTCCTTGCTCGCAATGATTTTTTTCAAGCAAAGAAATACAATGCTCAAGACGATCTGCCAAAAATCCCATATCTGATTCGTCCAAATAATATTCAGTTAATTTTTTTATTTTAAGTTCGATTAAAAAATCTTCTACCCTCTTCCATAGCCAGCCAATTGAATCAGCGCTTTGTAAATCAGCTGGAGGAATCCTGTTTGGCAGTCTTCCATCTTTTGTTATGTGCTTCAAATAAGTAAAAATAATTTCCTTTGCTGCTTCAAAATCATGCTGTTGAATAATTGCACCAAGAGAAACAAGCTGATCCCGGCTCCAGTATTGCAAAAACCAGGGAAAACCAGCATAATAAAAGACATCTCCTTTCAATTGTTGAAGTGAATTTGTTGCACATGCACAAGAAACATTGTCTGTTTTAAATTTCTTGATTAATTCCATCTTCTCTCTTTTCAATAAACCCAAATTTTTTTTCACAAATTCATTCTCCTCAAGAGCTTCTTCAAGATCATAAGATGAAGTTATTATTAGTTGAGTGCCAACAAAATTGCCCAAATTGTACACATAGGTCTCCCAAGGAAGCGAATTTCTTCTTTTGTCGAATTCATGGAATTCTTTCTCCCATTTCTCAGCTAAATTAA
>JAWCRX010000068.1:0-4811 GCA_038869035.1 Candidatus Woesearchaeota archaeon
GTTGAAAGGAATTGATAAAGTTGGTTATATGCATCGACAACTAAAGTCTTGTGAGATAATTCTTCTACTTCGATTTCTTTTCCCTTAACTAATTCCTTGAGTTTTGTTCCCATCTCATAACTCTTTAAATAGAAGTCCTTCTGCTTCTTTTAAAAGCATTTCGTTTGCTTTTTTAGCCAGTTTTCCTGGTGCAAGAAGTAAACCAGGAAGTTTTTTGTAATGTGCTCTCAATAATGTTAAGGATAAATCTCCCTCATTTATTGATTTTTTATTTATTACACGACAAAAATATTTTGTTTTTCCAAAGGGAGTTGGAAGCATTACAATAAACTCTATTTCTTTTCCTTTTTTTATAATTGAACATTCAATTATATCCATATCATGAGAAATAAAGAACTCCTCTGCTTTTATTGTAAATTCATCCTTAGGAAGTTCTGATTTAGTTTGTTGCTCAGTAATTTCTTTTGGTTCCTCTGCCTTTGTTTTCTTTGGTCTTCCTCTTTTTCTTTTTAGTGGCTCTTGTAAAACTTCTTCCTTTATTTCTTGTCCAGCCAAGCTTAATTGCTTTTCTGTTTTTTGTTCTTTGATTTCTTCCTTTGTTGTTTCTGGTTTAAGCGCAAATAATTTTTCATAAACTGATTTTACTTCTTCATCACGCAATAAATAATATTTCCAATAAAGTTGATCATTTATTTGAATTGGAACAGCAAAATCTTTCAGATTTCTTAATGAAACTCTTAAAAGTGGGCTTTGCTCATCGTCCTTTAGTAATTTTTTTTCTTTTAATAAAATGAAAGTTTCTTTGTCCTTATCATTTAAGTTGTCAATATATTTTTCAAGCTTTTCTTGTTGTCCTGGAGCATAATATAAGGGGCTTCCTCCTACTTTTATCCAAGAAATTTTAATGTATTTTTTGTCAGCTAATTCAGAAAGATAGGCAGATGCAAAAAGAATTGATAGTTTTGCTGCTTTTGCAACGTGGCTTGGCAAAACTGGGCCATGTTCTTTTACAAAATTAAGGATTTCATCTCTTTGGTCTGGCATAGCTTTGATGTGAAACTTGGTTATAAATAACTTATGGCCTTGTCCACTTTATTTCGTAATAAGTTACATCGTCTTCATTATCAACTATTCCTATAAGTAAGCGCTTCTTTGTTGAATGTGCTACCCTGTTTTTTGCAGCAAATTCATACCAAGTTAAGGCGTCTGATTCATAAACCGGATACAAAATCCATTTTGCATGATCTTCTCCAGGTTTAATGCCACGATCATAAACTCTAAAATCAGCTCCAAATTTCAGTGCAGTCTTAACAACATAGCCTCTATTTCTCATATCTTTGAAGACAACATATCTTACCCAGAAATTTGGCTCTAATTTTTGTGCAACTTTTGTAAATTCTTCTTTTGTAAAAACTCTTTCTTTTGTTTTGTAAATCTTTAATCTTCCTTTTTCAAGCAAATAAAATGCTTCCACAAGAGAAAGCTGGACTTTTCCATCTTCTAACAAAATTCCAAAAACAGACTGCTCATTTAATTGCTTAGCAGCATCTGATATTTCTGTTAATACTCTTTCACGAGCAAAAATAGAATTAACTACTTCTTTTTTAGTTTCAGACAGAGCTTCTTCTTTTCTCTCTGGCTTTTTCTCAACAACAGCAGCATTGGCTGTCTGTTTTTGTTTTTTAGCCATTTTTTAGATGAAGAATATTGATTTGCATTTAAATTTTTGTATAATTATTTTCAATATAGAAAATGTCTTGTTTTTTATAAAAAAGCTGGTTATGCAGTTCTCAAAATAAATTCTTTATCTTGTTTCTTTGAATCAGTTGATTTTATTATGGCTGGTTCAGTTAATTTAGATAAAATAGACTCAAGCTTCATTCTTGTTCTTCCTTCATCATATAGATATTTTCCTTTGGAAATATCTTTTTCTAAAATCGAAATTTCTTCTACCAACTTCTCATACAGTGCGCTACTAAATCTGGCTGCCTTTACGCCATTAAAATATAAAATGACGTTTTCTTCCCCGACAACATGAATAGTATACGGAAAAGATCCCAACATGCCTGGATAAATCCTTAATTCCATTGAAAAAAGGTAAAAAAGACATTATAAAAATCTATCTAAATAAGCCAGGTTAAAGTCGCATTTGGCAGTGAGCGCTTATTTCTCCTTTGCAAGAAGCAGGAAGCAACTGCCACAAACATGAGTTTCAACGCTGCCCAAAACTAAACTAATATATACTGTCTTCATTTCCTTGACTTATGGAAATTATATTTTTAGGAACAAGCTGTAGCATGCCTACAAAAGAAAGAAATCATCCTGCAATTTTTGTTAGCCATCAGACTGAAGGAATATTGCTTGATTGTGGAGAAAATACTCAAAGACAACTTAGGATTGCTGGAATTAGGCCGACAAGAATTAACAAAATTCTAATCTCCCATTGGCATGGAGATCATGTCCTTGGATTAGGTGGCTTGCTTCAGACATTTGCAGGAAGCGATTACACAACCACTTTGAAAATTTATGGTCCAAAGGGCACAAAACAATATTTTGAAAATTTAAGAAAAAGTTTTGCATTTGATGCCATGCCTGAATTGGAGTTGCATGAAGTTAACAAAGGAATTATTTATCAAAACAATGAAATAATTATAGAGGCAGCGCTATTAAAGCACAGAATTCCTTGTGTTGGGTATTCGATAAAAGAAAAAGACAAAAGAAAAATAGACATGAAGAAAACAAAGAAACTTGGATTAAAAGAAGGGCCATTGCTTGGAAAAATTGTTGAGGGTAAAACAATTGAAGTTAATGATAAAAAAATCCATCCAGATGATGTTTCTTATATTAAAAAAGGAAGAAAAATAGCTTATGTTGCTGATACATTGCCTTGTGATGGTGCAATTAACATTGCAAAAGATGCCGATATTTTGATAGCAGAAGCAACATATAAGTCAGATTTACAGGAAAAAGCTCATGATAATTATCACATGACTGCAAAAGAGGCTGCATTAATTGCTAACAAAGCAAATGTAAAAAAGCTTTATTTGTTTCATTACTCTACAAGATACAAAAAAACCCTTGAATTGATAGAAGATGCTCGAAAGTATTTTGACAACGTATTTGGTGCTGAGGATTTCTTGGAAGTAAAGTTATAAGAAAACTATTAAATAATCAAAATTATGCTTCTAATAAATGTCATTAAAATCCAAGGGCAGCAATGCAGAGCGAGACTTAATCCATAAATTTCATGCTAATAGTTGGAGGGCAATTCGCTCTGCTGGGTCTGGAAGCATGCAATATCCATCTCCTGATGTTCTCGCAAGCAATGGGAAAAGAATTCTTGCAATTGAATGCAAGACATCAAAGAATAATTCAAAATATATTGACAAAACTCAGATTGAAGACCTTAAGATATTTGCATCTGACTTCAAGGCTGAGCCCTGGATAGGGATAAGGTTTGCAAGAACAGATTGGTACTTCCTTAAGCTAGAGGAGCTTGAGATTACAGCCAAAAATGCTGTCATTACAAAGCAATTGGCTGAGGTTAAGGGTAGAACACTTACCCAACTTTTGCAGCTTTAATAGCCTTTATTTCCTATGGAACTTAAAGTTTAATTGTTTTTATATTGAAATTAACCTCGATAAAAAAGAAAAATAAATAATTATTATCAAAAAACAAAAGAAATAACAATCAAGACAAGCAAAAAATAAGCTTAAATAGTGCTTATTTTGATTAAAATAGCTATAAAAATACCTTTAAAGTCATTATAAAAATCAAAAGATTTATATATCAAAAATACGGGTATAAGGAAAGAGTTTAGGGGTATAAGATATGTTGTGCATAGCTATTTCCCATGGAAGTAACTATGTTGCGTTCTAGGGGACGGACCTAGAGCCTTGTGATTAATTCAGGGGTGAAAAAATGAGAGTAAACGACAACATAATCAAAGATGTAGTTGTAGAGCTTGCTGGCTCTGACACAATTCCATTAGTCATGGCACTTAAAGGAAAAAAAAATATTTCTGAATTTAAGCTTGCTCAAGACATTAAAAGAGAAGTTAATGAAACAAGAAACATTCTTTATAGATTATATCATCATAACCTTGTTTCTTTCATAAGAAAAAAGGACAAGCAAAAAGGATGGTATATTTATTACTGGACTTTTGAAGACAACAAAGTTCCATATCTTTCGCAGGATATTAAAAGAAAAAAGCTTGAAAAATTATATGCAAGATTAGAGAGAGAGAAAAGCGACGACTTTTACATGTGTCCAAACCAATGTATAAGACTTGACTTTGACAAGGCAGTTAATTTCAATTACAAATGCCCTGAATGCGGATCAATAATTGAAAAAGAAGATAATAGGAAAAAGATTTCTTCTATTGAACAAGAAATTGAAAAAATTAAGCATGAACTTGCAAATCCTCAGCTTGCTGTAAAGTTTGCTAAAGAAAGGATGCAACAATTAATGCTTGCAAAAACAATAGAAATTGGAGAAGAAATTGATAAAAAGGTTCAAAAGAAGAAATCTATAAAGAAAAAGCAAAGATTAAAGCCTTGGAAAGAAGTAAAAAAGAAAATAGTTTCAAAACAAATAAAGAGAAAAGTAAGCAAGCCAACTTCAAAGCTCTCAAGAATTATAAAAACTCTCTCGAGAAAAAGACGCTAAGCTAAAAATGGATAACTTTCTTTTGCTTTTTTTATAAATTCACTGGTATTTAATTCTCCCAATTCAGATATGATTGCTTTAACAAGAGTAGGATTTATTTTGTCAAATGAATGGGTGTTTTTTGTTAGATTTTTTTGTTCTT
>JAWCRX010000069.1:0-4762 GCA_038869035.1 Candidatus Woesearchaeota archaeon
AAGCCAGCAGATTGCAAATTCATGCAGTAATGAAGAGAACAAAGAAGAATGCATAAAAAAAACTATTTCGGAAATTTCTCAGGAAAAAGACACATTATCTTGGAATCTAGGAAGTTGTCCTAATGAAGAATCTAGCGGGATTTTTGCTGATTTCCTTGAATCTTTCTTTGATTGTCAGCAAAACACATTAGGCACAAACTGCATTTGCAATGTAAAAACAAACGATCAAAATAAGAGAGGAACATATACTTTACACATAAAAAAATTAAATGACATTCCTCAAACATTAGTTGAAATTGGTGAAGGGGAAAAGAGAAGCCATGCAACTTTAGATAACTATAAGCCAAGTTTACAGATTAACAGAAACCAACAAGTTGATTATGAAGACTTCAACTTCTATTTGAATTACGACCAAAATGAAAAATTACAAAATTCAGAGCTAGAATATTATGATGGTTCTAATTGGATAGATTTTTTCACAATAAATTATGACTATGACTTGAAAAACAATATCCTTCAAATCTATAAAACAGAAAATAGAAAAATAACTTTTGTTGACCCAAGAGCAAATTTGGGAGTTCCATTCTGTCTTCTAAAAAAACAACAGTTTAAATTCTGTGTAACCAATAATAAAAATGGATTAAAATACAAATTTGCACTTGATTTAACATCAACAAGGCCACCAACAATCCCAGTTGTTCAGGCTTTTGATTATACTGCTTCAAATGAGCCTTTAATTGTTGTGAAATTTTATAAAACAAATGCAAATAAATACAAAATATACTGGTCTGAAGCAGAAAATATAAATGATCTTAGGAATATTCCTTTAGAAAAAGCTCCAACAATTAGAGAAATCCAACTAGATCCTTCTAATTATCAAATTTTAAACGAGCAAGTATTTGCAGATGCTTCCTATCATCCACAATTAAATCCACAAACTCTTTATTTGTTTGAAGATGCTTATTATGTTTATTTACTTCCTGTTCCATTATCAGCACTTAAACAAGGCACTTATAGCATTGCTGTTACTGCAATTAATCAAAACGGAGAAACTGAAAATAAAGACATCCAGTTTATAGAGGCTGTATCATCCACATAAACCTTTATAAACTCTCGATCCAATCTTTCCTCGGTGGTTCAGATGTTACAAATTTCTTATTCGCAAGCAATAGAAAAAATAAAAGAAAAATCAAAATTATCTGAAGATCTAATTCATTCTAAAATAAATAAAAAAATGGAAGAACTTCACGGCTTAGTCTCAAAAGAAGGAGCTGCTCACATAATTGCAAATGAATTAGGAATAAAGTTGTTTGAATCTTTTACTGGAAAGATGCAGATAAAAAACCTTATTTCAGGAATGAGAAATGTCGAAATAACTGGAAAAATTATTGATGTTTATCAAGTAAATGAATTTTCTACAGAAAAAGGCAAAGGAAAAGTTGGAACTTTCTTATTGGCTGATGAAACAGGAATTACAAGGGTTGTTTGTTGGCACGATAATGCTGCTTTATTGGAAACAATAAAGAAAGATGATGTTGTGACTGTTACAGGCGGCTATGTAAGACAAAATCGCGACAGAAATGAAGTTCACTTAAATAATAACAGTATGATAAAAATAGAACACGGAATTACAATTGAAACAAGAAAGCCAAGATTAAGGTCAACAATAAAAGATTTGCAGGAAAACCAGGAAAATGTAGAGATCTTTGGTACAATTGTCAATGTTTTCCCATTAAGATATTTTGATGTCTGCCCAGAATGTAACAAAATAGTAAAGGACAGGGGAGAGGGCATTTCCTGCTTAACCCATGGCATAGTCAAGCCAAATACTTCATTTGTACTTAATTTAATTTTAGATGATGGTACATCAACAACAAGAGCTTCATTATGGAAAAACCAAACAACAAATTTGCTTCAGAAATCAGAGCAAGAAATTTCAAAAGAAAAAAACAATCCTTCTTTCTTTGAATCAATAAAAGACAAACTTTTAGGAGAACAAATCAAATTAATAGGCAGGACAAAGAAGAACAATGTCGCAAATACAATAGAATTCTCTGCCCAATTAGTCTTTAAGGCAGATCCTAATGAAGAATTAAAGCAATTAGAAATAACAAATGCTGAATAAAAAATTATTTGAGGAAAATATCCACGGGATTATTGCATTTTTATGTGGGTTAATGAGTTTTATTTTTTCAATATTGTTTGTTAATGATGTTTTTTCTCTTCCTTCAGACTTTACTGTGTTCTTTTTTATAATTATTTTGCCATTTGTTTCAATAGTTTCATTCATTAAACAATTAAAAACAGGAAAAGGTTTAATTAAACTTGCATTAATAGGCGTTATTTTAGGTCTTTTTGGATTTTCAGCTCTTTTTTTCTTTTTTGCTCTTGGTATAGAGGATTTGGATGAGGACCATAAATGCAAGCCCGCACTCACTTAATGTTTGCTTTTCTTTTTAGCTTGCTTATAATTTATTTATTTCCTAACCTTCTAATTTATGTCCCACTCATACTATTAGGCAGCTTATTGCCTGACTTAGATCATCCAAACAGTAAATTAGGAAGAAAATTCTGGCCACTTTCAAAAATTTTCAACCTGATTTTTGGCCATCGAGGATTTTTTCACAGCTTACTTTTTGTTATTTTTATTTTTATTTCTGTTTCCTATTTCTCTATTATCTTTGCATTGGCAATTTCCATCGGTATTTTGACACATCTTTTGTCAGACGCATTAACAGTTTCAGGTGTTGCTTTATTCTATCCAATTTCAAACTTCAAAATCTCTGGCTTCATAAGAACTGGTTCTTGGCTCGAGTATGTTGTCTATCTATTATTATATATTGCCAGTACTTTTGTCATTTACAAGCTACTGGAAATATGATGTCCACTGCCTTCTAGCATCATAAAACTGCAGAATTCTGGCTTTTTAGCCATTTTCCCAATTGCATTGGACCATTGGACATGTTGGGATACAGTATATAAACAAGTTTCTTCATTAAGATTGATAGGATTAAGCAGATCCAATCCATTCCCGGGCCCAACGCTTGTTGGGTTCCTTTATTTACACTCCATCCCTAATTGGGACTGAAACAAAATGCTAAGACCAATGGTCAGGGGAAACCCTAGCAAGGAGGAAGGTGCTAAAATGCAAAAACAGATATCAACTGAAAAGAATTTGCCTGCAATGAAATTCAGGGCAGGTGCAGTTTCTGCAACAATTTGGCAGAACAAAATAACAAGAAAAAACGGTGAAGAAGGAAGCTTCTCAACAGTGCATTTGGAAAGAAGCTACAAGGACAAGGACGGCAACTGGAAAAACTCTAATAGTTTAAGAGCAAGCGACATTCCAAAAGCAATGCTTGTATTACAGGAAGCTTACAGAAACATTACATTAAACCAAAACTCCTCTCAACAAGAGGAGGAAGTTGTATATTAGGAGGATAAAATGAAACAAGAACTAATGTTAGAACAGGAAATCGTGCTTGAACAACCAGAAGTAATAAATACAAAAACTCCTTCTCGAAAGAAAATGAAGCAGGAATCAGAAGAGAAGAAAGAATTAACCCTTAATGACATTCCAGGTGTTGGCGCAGCTACAATTGAAAAATTGCAGTCAGCAGGCTATTTAGATGTAATATCAATTGCTGTTGCTTCTCCAGGTGAACTTGTTGAAATTGCAGGCGTGACAGAATCTTCTGCTCGTAAAATGATCCAATTTGCAAGAGAAGGTCTCAACATGGGCTTCGAATCTGGAGTTGACTTGCTAAAAAAGAGAGAAAGAGTTGTAAAAATCCCAACAACATCAGAATCTATCAACAAATTACTTGGTGGCGGATTTGAAACAGGAGCAATTACAGAATGTTTTGGAGAATTCGGAAGCGGAAAAACTAATCTAGCTCATTTTTTATGTTGTGCAATTCAAAAGCACAAGGACAAATTAGGAGAAAATCCTATTGCAGTTTACATTGATACAGAAGGAACCTTTCGTCCAGAAAGAATCAAACAATTTTGTGAAGGGCTTAATTTAGATCATGAAGAAATATTAAAACACATCAAGGTAGCAAGAGCCTTTAACTCAGATCATCAAATGTTATTGGCAGAAAAAGTTGAAGATCTTATCAAAAAAGAAGGTTTAAATGTAAGACTAATTATTATTGACTCTCTGACTGCTCATTTCAGGGCAGAATTTATTGGAAGAGGAACATTGGCAGAAAGGCAACAAAAAATCAATAAACATATGCACACTTTATTCAAAATAGCAGACATGAACAATGCTTGTGTATATGTTACAAACCAAGTAATGGCAAAGCCTGATACTTTTTTTGGCGACCCAACCCAAGCAATTGGTGGCCACATAGTTGCTCATGCATCCACTTTTCGTATTTATTTAAGAAAAGGAAAGAAAGGGAGCAGAGTAGCAAAACTAATTGACTCTCCTAACTTGCCAGAAGGAGAAGCAGGATTTTTTGTGGATGAAAAAGGCATCCACGACTTTGATTAATTTTCTAAGGAGGTGCAATATGCAAATACAAGAACTAGAAGACATACCAGAAAAATTGTGCGAAATCTGCCACGAAGTTGAGTTGCCGCCATGGAAGCTAGCAAAAGACCCCTTTGCAGGCTACTGCGACTTTTGCAAAACAAAAGGAATTTTTCCAAAAAGAGCCGAAGCTTTTTCTAGATATGAAAAATTTCTGCAAAAAGTCAATGAATTCATCGAGCCAGCTGTGTTTTAAAATGTCAGAATTCAGCTATTTTTGTT
>JAWCRX010000070.1:0-4700 GCA_038869035.1 Candidatus Woesearchaeota archaeon
TGGTGAAGTCTTGCTTGTAAATCATTAATTATTGAGGAAAGTTGATGTCGATCATAGTTTATTTTTTCTGGCTCAATTATCTCTATTGAACTTGGCATGTAGTCAAAGCAGAAGCCAACCAGAGAAGGAACATCTTTACAGAGAATTTCTAGCTCTGCAAATGTAACAAAATACTCCTCTTTTGGTTCTAAAGGAGCGATTTCTTGGTTAAGGACTTCAAAGTTTTGATCTTCTGAAATGTGCTTGATGTAATCTTTAATAGTTTTTTCAACATGTTCTTTTGGCTTGCCCATTAGCTCTATGATTACGCGGGCATGAATGTAGCCTTTTTCCAATTTTTCTTTAATGTCCATGAAGAAAAATAGCTAAGTGTGCTTAATAAAATTAATGTTTTATGCTCTTGCAACTCTTCTTCTTAATAAGAGCTTTTTCTTTTTTTGGCGTTCTATGTTAAGTCTTACACGACAATCAACACACCACTTCCTTAAAGGAGAATAAGACCTTAATTTTGTGCCGCATCTCTGGCAGTTAACCTTCAACTGAATTGTCATGTTCAACCCCTTGTGCTGATAAACTTTTATTTTGCAAACTAAAGTCTATTTATAAAGCTATTGATTTTTTGAAAAAAAGTTTGATTGCCTACTCAGGATTACAAAAATATGTTTTTTTAATTACAAAAAATGAATATGTCACCCTTCCAAAATACTCACAAAGGCTTTTTATACAAACAAAGAACTCCTACAACCACCTTAGAGGTAATAATATGGCTTTGTTTGGACTATTCAAAAAGAAAAAAGAAGAAACACTTGAAATTCCTCCACCACCGCCAATTGGTGAGCTTCCTTCTATAGAAGAACTTGAAGAATTTGAAAAACCCATTGAAGTTAAAGCTTCTGAAAAAAAGCCAAAGAATGTTGAAGTCAGCTTAATTAAAGAAGAACTTCCAGAAATTCCTGAGCTGCCTGAATTACCTGAACTTCCAGAGACAGAAGAACTTGAATTAGAAGTTCCTGAATTTCCTCAAGAATCTCGTGAAAAAGAAGTTGAAACTTATGAAGAAAGAACATATGAAATTGAAAAAAGAAAACTACATCGTGTTGATGTTTCAAAGCCATTATATATTGGAGTGATGGACTACAAAGCCATAGTTGATGATCTTGCTCAGATAAGAGTTAGTTTAAAAGAAGCAGATGATGTTTTGTTTAGGTTAGAAGAATTCAAGGAGGAAGAAGAAAAGGAATACAAAAGATGGCAGTCTTCATTAATAGATATTCAGAGAAAGTTAATTTATGCTGACAAATCATTGTTTGCCAAAAGATGATGGAGGTAGCAATAACACGCTAACTTCCTCATAAATTGGCATAAATTGGGGGTAGAAAAATGGAAATCGAAGCTGGAATGCCTGTTTATGTGAAAATAGATGAATACAAAGATGTTGTTGAAATAGTTAATCAAATAAGACAAAGACTAGAGGATGCAAAAAGAACTCTTGGAAAAATAAATGAACTAAAAAATGAAGAGGATGCTGAACTTGAGTTATGGCATACTGGAATAGATGAAATTGAAAGGAAAATAGAATTCCTAAATAGAGCATTATTTGAAAGAAAATAAAATGGGAAAAGCTAAAGAAAAAGAAGATGATATGCTTTTTGTAGAAATAAGAGGCCCTGTAGAAGTTAGAAGAAATATTCTTGAAGCTACAAGGGATGTAGTTCAGCATTTACAAAGATATGAAAGATTTAAGCAAGTAAGAGAAGAAAAAGCAGTTGAAATTGCAAAATTAAAAACAAACATCAAGGACATAAACAGACTAATTGGCAAATTAAGGTCTGCTCTTCCTAAAACAAAATTAAGGATAAAGATGCATGAGGAAGTTGCTGCTGTAGAACAAAGACAAAAAGAACTTGAAGAAAAAAGGAAAAAAGCTGAAAAGAAAGCAAAAAAAGAAGAGAAAAAAGTCGAGCCAGAGCAACCAAAGAAAAAAGAGCTCTCAGAAATAGAAAAATTGGAAAAAGAGCTTGGCGAAATCGAAGGAAGATTGAATAAGTTATCTTAACTTCTGAATCACTTTTATAAAGCAACCTTTTCTAAAGAAAAATTGACTAAAACAAGATTCTCATTTCATTTAAATCATACGACATTTTTATAAACGATTTCTTTAACCTATTCGTTATGCGGGGGTGCCGGAGCGGTCAAACGGAACAGCCTCAAGAAGCTTTTGTGAAAGCTGTCGGCTTAGTGCCTACAGGGGTTCGAGTCCCTTCCCCCGCATAATTTTATGAAAATTCTGATAGCATGCCCAACATATGAAGAGAAGAAATATGCATTAAATGAGTGGACGGAGGCAGTGAAAAATATTGAAAATGGAAATAATTATGTTGATGTTTTACTTGTTGACAATTCTAAAGACAATGAATATTTTGAAGAACTAAAAAAAACAGGATTTAAAGTAAAAAAAATAGAAAGAAGGGAAAATCCTAAAGATAACGTTGCTAATTCAAGAAATTTGATAAGGGAATTATTTTTGGAAAAAAATTATGACTGTCTTTTTTCTCTGGAACAAGATGTAATTGTTGAAAAAGATGCTTTGCTGAAACTTTTGTCGCACAAAAAAGACGTTGTAAGCGGAGTTGTTTACAATAACTTGCCTTATGGAAACAAATTAAAATGGTTGCCAATGGTTTATGTCACTCATCCTTATGATAAAACAGGATTATGGTATGCAAAAGAGGAAGAATTGCAAGGAAACCAGCTAATAGAAGTAAGGGGGGTTTCCTTGAGCTGTGTTTTGATTCATAGAAAAGTGCTTGAAAAGATAAAATTCCGCTACTATCCTAAGACATGGGATGATTTGCCTTTTTGCGAAGATACAATTAAAGCAGGTTTTAGAATTTATGTTGATACTTCTGTAAAGCCAAAGCATTTGCATTAACAAAAAATAAATAAATTTAAAACAATAAAAAGAATTTAGAGTGGCTGCTAAAAAAATAAGAGAAGAAAGAGAAACCAAAAGATAATATTAATAAACGCTATTTCTAATGAAAAATCATGATTGAAATAGCAGCAGTTGGTGGATATGGAGAAGTTGGAAGAAACTGCACAGCAGTAAGAGTTGATGACGAAGTAATAATTCTCGATATGGGGATCCATCTTGAGCACTATATTGAATTTACAAATGATGAGGATATCCATTATTATACATATAAAGAATTAATTGCTGCAGATGCAATCCCAAATATCTACTCAATTGAAGATTGGAAAGAAAAAGTTAAAGCCATTGTATGTGGACATGCACATCTTGATCACATTGGTGCAGTGCCTTATTTGGCAAATAAAGTTGATAAACAAATAATTTGTACCCCTTTCACAGGAGCAGTCATAAAAGCAATATCAAGAGATGAAAAAATAAAATTAAAGGTTCCAATAAGAATAGTAAATTCAAATTCTAAATATGAGATAAGCGACAACATAAGGATTGAATTCATCAATGCAACTCACTCAACACCACAAACTGTTCATGTTGCAATTCATACAAAATATGGAATTATTCTCTATTCAAACGATTTTAAATTGGATAATTCTCCATTAATAGAAAGAAAAACAAACTATGAAAGATTAAAAGAGCTTGGAGATCAAGGAAAAATAATTGCTTTAATAGGAGAATGCCTTTATTCTTGGAATCCTCAGAAATGTCCTTCAGAGAATATTGCAAAACAAATGCTTAGTGACGTTTTATTGGAAACAGATACTAAAGGAAAAGCAGTGATTGTAACAACTTTCTCTTCTCATATTGCAAGAATAAAAACCATGGTAGAATTGGGCCATAAAATGGGGAGAAAAGTTGTAATTCTTGGAAGAAGTCTTTCAAAATATATGAGAGCTGCGCAAGAAGTCGGTCTTGCTCCTTTTTTGAAAGGAGTAAAAATGATAAAATATAGAGAGGAAGTTGCAAAATTTTTAAAAAGAGCAAATTTTGAAAAAGACAAATATTTGCTGATAGTTACAGGACATCAGGGTGAGCCAAAAGCTTTGTTGTCAAGAATCATAAGAAAAGAAATTCCCTTTGATTTAAAACAAAATGATGTTGTTGTTTTTTCCTGCCAAGTAATTCCAGCAGAAATAAATATAAAAAATAGAGAAGCATTGGAAGAAGAGCTAAAAAGATTAAAAGTCAGAATTTTTAGAGATGTTCATGTTTCTGGACATGCTTTTAGAGAAGATTTAAGAGATTTTATTAAGATTACAAAGCCTAAACATATTTTTCCAACACATGGTAATAAAAAAATGACTGATGCTTATTTGGAATTAGCAAAAGAAGAAGGGTATAACGATAATAATATAATAATTCTAAAAAACAAGCAAAGAAAGACTTTAGAAATTTAAAATAACTATGAAGTTTTGAACTTATATTTAATTCTATGCTATATATCACATATATCGGGGTTATTTTTTCTCGTCGGAAAAGAAAAGTATTTAAGCAACAAAAAAACCTCCTTAATTCACAGTGAATTTAGTGCATGGATAGATTCATGATGGATTCATGCTCATGGGTTCACAACCTTTCACCACAAGGCAAAATCTAATACAAGCCATTGAAATAAACAAACGATACAAAGATATTGGTTTTTGGTGGATGCTTATAACGAGTTTCTTGATCTTTGTTGCTGGAATGTTTTATTCAGTAATGCCTACAACTTTTA